>CAVEMF010000018.1:0-14571 GCA_963616715.1 Ruminococcus bromii
AAAATTCATTCCGTGAGACAATAGCCTCATCAAAAATCTTGGGAGGTTTTAATCATGGATATTGAGTTAACTGCTGATCGTGTCTTCCTGGCTAGCGGCTACACGGATATGCGAAAGTCCATTGATGGGCTTTCGGTCGTCATCCAGAAGCAATTTCAAATGGACCCATTCCAACCATCGCTGTTCCTGTTTTGCGGAAGAAAGCGAGACCGAATCAAAGGCCTGCTTTGGCGCGGTGATGGATTTATGCTATTCTACAAGCGCTTCGAGAGTGGTAGCCTTCAGTGGCCTCGTTCCACCAATGAACTTATCGAGTTATCGCCGCAACAATTTCGCTGGCTGATGGAAGGTCTTTCCATTGTTCAACCTAAAGCACTTCAAACTATACATCCCCGCTGCAGCGCATAAAGCTGTGCATAAAAACAGGCGAAAAGCTAGATTTTATCGAGCTTTTTCGCCTGTTTTGTGGTATAATATGTTATATGAATTCGGTGTATTTTTGAGGGCTGGAGATACAGATGTCAGACACTAAAGAACAGGAAATGCAGAAGCGCATTGACTCACTGGAAAAAGAAAATAGAATTCTCAAGGAGCAGCTTGCTTGTCTGCAGAACAGAACTTTCGGTCGTAGAGCAGAGACTAAGGAAGCGGTCTATCCGGATCCCGAGCCCAGTCTCTTCGACGAAGCTGAAACGGAAGCTAAGCAGAGCGTCAAGGAACCTGCTGTGGAAACGATTGTTAAATCGTACACCCGCAAGAAAAAGTCCGGAACCGCTACTAAAGAAGCCTTGGATCATTTGCCCAAAGAACTCATTGAGGAGAAAGTGGTGACACTTCCGGAGGAGAAGCAGTCTTGTGAACACTGCGGACACAAGCTATTTCCTATCGGAACCAGCCTAGTAAGAGAAGAGGTCGAATTTATCCCGGCTAAAATCCGGGTCATCAGATATTTGCGCACTTCCTACGAATGCAGAGAATGTAAGAAGAATGACACCCCGGTCATCGTGAAGCCTGCTATCCCACAGCCGGTCATTCCACATTCCTTTGCTTCCCCTTCTTTAGTTGCCCATGTCATGGTAGGGAAATATGTGAATGCAGTTCCCTTGTACCGGCAGGAAAAAGAATGGCATCAGATGAATCTGCCTGTTAGCAGAGCCACCTTGGCGAACTGGATCATTATTTCTACCAAAGAATGGCTCAAGCCTCTGTGTGACCGTATGCATGCGCTGCTTTTAGAAGAGCCTTGTATCCACGCCGATGAGACGCCTGTGCAGGTTCTTAATGAGAAAGGTCGCAAGAACACAAGCAAATCTTACATGTGGGTGTATGCAAGCGGAGAATTTGAGCCGCTCCATGCCATCCGTCTTTTCGAATACAGTCCGACCAGAAAAGGTGAGAATGCGCAGAAGTACCTTGAGGGCTATACCGGCTATCTTCATACCGACGATTATGCGGGATACAACCAAGTACTGCATGTAAAGCGCTGCCTTTGCTGGGCTCATGCCAGAAGAAAGTTCGTAGAGGCGACCGTAGGCGGTATAGACCCGGAAGCTGACACATTAGCCAAAGAAGGGCTTACACGAATCGGCAAGTTGTTCAAGTTAGAGCAGGAGCTCAAAGAACTGCCGGCAGCGCAAAGGCAAATAGAACGGCAGAAACAAGCTCGTCCGATTCTGGATGCCTTTTGGCGGTGGGCAGAAAAGTCTCGCGAAGGAGCTCTCCCGAAATCCAAGCTCAGCAATGCGCTGAACTATGCACTAACTAACCGCGTGCTTCTTGAAACCTATCTGACTGATGGCAAGTGTGCGATCTCCAATAATCTAGCGGAGAACAGCATACGGCCTTTTACCGTGGGCAGAAAGAATTGGCTCTTTTCCGGAAGTCCCAAGGGTGCGGCTGCCAGCGCCAGCGTCTACAGTGTCATAGAAACCTGTAAAGCCAACGGGCTAAATCCGGAAAAATACCTGACCTACCTATTTGCGCATATGCCTAACGAAGCCAAGCTTACGCCGGAGATTCTGGACACATACATGCCCTGGGCCCCGATCGTCCAAGCACTCTGCAAGTAAAAGCTCGTGAATGCTATAGTGATTATGCTACAGCGTTCACGAGTTTTTCAATGCACCTTTTACCTTGCGCTTACCGCTCATTTGGCGCAGCAGTCAAACGCGTGGGGGCTACCGACTACCGACCGCCGACTACTTTCTCAATAAAAAAAGACCCACGAAAATGATTTCATGGATCTTTTACAAACATCATTTTTCTTCCAGCTCAGCCAGTTTCTTTTCCAGCTTGCGGATTTTTTTCATCAGCTCCGGCAAATGGGTGAGCGCCGCTTCCACGCGGCCCCACTGGGCGTGTGGGCGAGCGGGGTAGCCCAGATAGGTGCCCGGCTCTTTGATAGTGCCGATGATGCCGGCCTTGCCGCCGCAGATGACGCCATCGGCGATGGAGATATGACCATTCACACCGGTCTGGCCTGCCATGATGACATGATTGCCCACCTTCGTGCTGCCGGCCACGCCGACCTGCGCGCAGAGGAAGCAGTCTTTGCCCACTTCCACATTGTGTCCCAAGTGGCACAGGTTATCGATCTTCGTGCCGCTACCGACGACAGTGTTATTCATAGCACCATTGTCCACGGTGGAGCAAGCGCCGATTTCCGCATCATCACCGATCACTGCACGACCCAGCTGGCGGATGTGATGGTGGTGGCCATTCTCATCGGTGGAAAAGCCGAATCCCTGTCCGCCGACTACGGCGTGGGCACGAAGCACCACGCGGTCACCAAGGATGCTATTTTCATGGACCACAGCGCCCGGATTCAGCTCGCAGTCCTTGCCGATCCTCGCCTGTTTCCCTACGTAGCAGTACGGATAGAGCACGGTGCCATCTCCGATTTCCGCGCCGTCTTCCACCACTGCATAAGCCATGATGCACACGTCCTTGCCCAGCTGGGCAGTAGGAGCGATGACAGCGGTCTCGTGAATCCCTGGAGTGAAGCGATTTTCCGGGCGATAGAGATCGATAAGCTCGCCAAAGGAGCGACGGCAGTCGGGCACTACGATGAGATTCTTCGTATACTTCGCCGGAAGCTCATCCACCAGGATGACACCGGCCTGCATTTCTTCGATATGCTCCGCATAAATGCCACGAGCAAATGTCACATGAGACGGCCCTGCACTTTCGGCGCTGCATACATCATCGATGATGACGCTGCCATCGCCATAGAGGGTGCCGCCTACGATTTCAGCCAATTCAGCTGCTGTTTTCTTCATACCATTCCTCACTTCGAAGACGAGGAAGCAGCCGCCGATGCGGCTTTGTCTGTACCGTCAATCTTTGCCTGTACTTCATCAGTGATATCTACTGCGCCGGCCGGTACCGCTCTCTTGTGCATGACGATACCGATATTCTTTTCCTTCGCAATGATAGCAGCTTGAGATTCTACCAGGGACTGGATCTGTTTCTGTTTGCTCTGGATGAAAATCATGCGTTCCTGCTGAGCTGCCTGGAATTTCTTCTGCATTTCTTCATCAGAGAGACCACTCTGGGCATCCTTATTCAGTCTTTCTTTGATTTCCTGATCCTTATCGGTGATTTCCTTTTCGATAGCCTGGATCTTCGGGGAAGAAGATTCCAGCTTCTGGTAGTCGATCACCGCTGCTTTATTTTCGCTGCCGCAGCCGGCAAAGGCAGCGGTTGCGCCAATGAGTGCGATGCAGGCCAGTTTTTTCCACATAGCCATTGATATGCCTCCTACTTACTGATATTTACTATCCGATTCACCATATCGCCGGTCACATCGGCGGCATGGATATTGACTTTATATTTCGTGAAAATCATAGCGAGCTGCTTTTCCGAAGCGATGCGGCCGGCTTCCTTGCGGATATCATCCATGATTTCCGCTTTCAGCGCTGCCATTTCCTTCTGCTTGGCCTCGATGCGCTTCTGCCATTCGTCATTCCAAGACGGATCGACAGGCATGTCCTCCGGAGAGAGCACCATGTCCGCGCCGGCGGCTTTGGCCATAGACGCTTTGATGTCCTCGGCGGTCTTGGCTGAATAAGCTTCCAGCTCTTTCCCTGCCTTTTCTTTGGCCTCGGTCATGCGGCGGACTTCTTCTTCGCTCCATCCGCTCATGTCCATGCGGCTGCGGTCATTTCGAAGATCCATCAATTCGTGGAGCCGCGCTTTCACGGACTCCTTCTCGCTACCTGTCACACCCAAGACGGTCAGCTTCATCTGAAGATTGGCCATTTCTGCCCGTTCATCTTCTGTGAGCCCGTCTAAGGATAATTGTTTATTTACTTTCTTGTGATTCTCCGTAATTTCCTTGTAGAGATTTTGGAGACTCTGATTTAGCTCATCCTCTTTGGCTTTCACCTTGGTCTTCCACTCATTCTCAGCGCCCATGCGGCGGCTCTGGTCTGTCAAGGCCGCTTTGATCTGCTTTTGCTGAGACGCGATATGGATGAGCTTATTTCGCTCAGCCTGATACTCTTGGATCAAGTGGTTGTACTCGGTTTCCAGCCGGAAATATTCACTGTATTTCGGATGAGCCTTGACCAAGGTCTCTAAATCCACCACGCCATAGGATGGCGCAGTAGGCATAGGTTCTTCGGCTTTTTTGTCGCCGCATCCGGCCACAGCCAGAGAAGCAGCGATCATGAGCGCTGCCGCTGCGCTGTATAAACAGTTTCTATATTTCATAGGAGGACCTTATTATTTGCTTGCAGAGGATGCAGCTGCAGAAGATGCAGCATCAGAGGAAGCAGCCGGTGTAGCGGCCTTGGCGAGGGAGTCGGAGACTTCCTTGGTGATGTCGTTGCCGCCATAAATGACTGCGGATTTATCGACCACAAGGGAGAGGCCTTTCTTGGAAGCCACAGATTTCACAGCGCTGGTCACCTGGTCATCCATCTCTTTTTCGATGGCCTGGCGCTTCTGATTGAACTGCTGCTGCATATCAGCGAAAAGCTTTTCTTTTTCGGCATCGCTCATATTGGCGGATTTAGCATCGAAATCCTTCTGCATTTCTTCAGCAGTTTCCTTCATCTTCTGCTGATAGCTCTGCGCCAAGGAAATATTGGAAGAAATCACTTCTCTCTGGTCTACCACACCGATATCAGAGGTCGGTGCTGCGGAAGCAGTATCGCCCATGGAAACCACAGCCATAGCGGCTACGGAAGCAATAAATACCCCTGCCAAAGCAAAGGAAAAGATTTTTACATTTTTCTTGTTACCAAGAGTTGTCATCATGATGGGTTTCACTCCTCTTTATAAATTGGCGATGAGCCGAAGCCATCTGCCTTCTTCATCATTATACACATATTCCAGAGTCATGTAGTTATGGATCTTATAGGAAAGTCCATACTCATTCTCTCGTTTTTTGAAATCGCGATCATAGCGGAACGCCCAGCGCTCGCCGATGGGAATATAGCTAAAAACGTGATTGCTCTTCTCTATGAAATCATGCTTATAGCCCACATCCATGGTCTGTCCGAAATGGTGATACCAGCCGGCGAAAACATTCCAGTCCATAGGACCGGTATAGAGACGAGCTTCTCCGAAGACCACATCTTTCTTGCCTACGAAGCGGCCCAGCATCCCTTCGATGGCGGTATTGCGATTGCCATCACGGCCTGCATCCACCCAGGCTTCTGTGCGTATGATCCAGTGGTCCGTCAGCGCGTCCACTTTCAGCACCGTGGTTTCCCCGGGGATCAAGGTGGTCTTCGTCTCGATGCCATAGGTCGTGACGAAGGAGTCTTTCTTTAGGATCTCATTCAAAGACTCCGCCAGCTCCCTATCATGACGCCCCACGAAGTTTACCGGAAGCCCCTCGAGACTCCTTACAGCATGCTCGGTCTCTGTGACCGCGCGAAGCAGGAGAAGCCGCGGGATGGTGGTCTTGTGAAATGTCAATTTCCCGGTACGGACGATGGGCCCCTGGGGAATCAGGAAGATGCGTACCTTCGTCTTCTCGCCAGACTCGACCTCAAAGTTTGCCTGAAATTCCGGGAGAATCTGGGAAAGCAAATCCTTGCCCGCTGACTCAGAAACGCTCTCCGCCCAGCCCACCGAATCCACCGGAAGGCCGGTCAGAAGATTATTCATCAGGATCGGCACTTCGGCGGTATCTTTCTTCACATAGGCTGCGGCCTCGGGAGATAGATTTCCGTAATCGATTTCCGTCTCCACCTCGCGGATCATCTGGCCCACTGGAGATAAGGATACCTGTATCTTCGCCTGGCGGCTATAGTCCGCATGGATGTCATCCACCACATAGCCTACCACCACGCGATTAATGATGTCAGCCAATACCTTGTTGTACTGTCCTTCATTCAAGCGAAATAGATTTTCCTCTTTCCCCTTGAGGATCCGATTTCCGATGGAGGAAATACTAGCGGCGATGCGTTTTTCCACCGCCGGCGGGATGGGGTCGGCGGAAGATGAGACTTCCACGGTCACATCCTCGATGGGCGCCGCCCAAACGGCCGATGTCATAAAGGACGAAACGAGCAGGGAAAGTCCTGCTCGAAGCATCCATTTTTTATAAGAAGGAAACATATCTCCTCCCAATAGTTGGTACCGGTATCAGAACTGGGTACCAAAGCTGAAGTGGAACTTATTCTGATCGCCATGACCGTAGTCGAGGCGGATCGGTCCGATCGGGGTCTGCAGACGGAGACCTACGCCGACAGACCAGTTGAAAGAGTCGTCGTCTTTATACCACGGAATCTGGCCATTGTCGATGCCCCAGGTACTGCCGCCATCGCCAAAAACTACGCCCTGTACTTTCTTAGCGATCGGGAAGCGGTATTCCAAAGTGGTCGCATACATCTTTTTGCCCTTGAACTGGTCATCTTCATAGCCGCGGAGGGTATTAGAACCGCCCAGATCGAAGAGGTTCCCATAGGAAACATCGCCATCGATGTAGCCGCCCATGACGCGGAGCGCCAGGATGTGGCCATTACCGAGGGCTTTGTAGAAGCGGCCTTCTGCTGTGAACTTGTAGAAATCATAGTCCCCGCCGAGGCCATGACCGCCCCACTGAGCAGAGAAGGACAGACGACGGCCCTTGCTGGCATTGAAGTAGTTGTCGCGGTTATCAAATACATGGGTAAAGGTGAAGCTATTGGTGGTACCAAAGTTATCCATGATAGCCTTATACCATTCATCGCTCATATCTTTCTTTGTGTGGCCTTTGGAAGTAGCTGCTCCCCCCCAATCGAAACCGTCGTGGTCATCATAGGATTCCTTCGCGCTTTCGAAGTTAAAGTAGTTGGTGCGATATTCACCGGTCACGCGGCCCCAAGTGATATTCCAGCCTCTTCTTCTCTTATCGTATTCCGCAATGGTGTTACCATCAGCATCATAGTCATCGTATTCATAGATACGGTTGAAAATGGATACGCCCAGGGAGTCGCCATTGGAATTGATCCACGGGCGGGTGTAGGAAATGGTGTAGTTCTTGCCATCGCCGGCGCCGCCGAATTCCCAGTGGAAATTGACTTTGTCACCGGTGCCGCGGAAGTTGGTATCGCCGACTTCGATGATGCCGACCGTACCGTCAGAGTCAGAGTAGCCGGCACCGACAGTGATGACGCCGGTCTTCTGTTCTACTACGTCGATTTCGATGACTACATTGTGTTCATTCTGGGTGCCCGGGAGGAGCTTCATATTCACATCTTCGAAGTAGCCCAGGTTGTACAGTCTTTCCATGGAACGGCTAGCCTGGAATTTATTGAAAGGCTTACCCTTCTTCATTTTCAGTTCGCGAAGGATGACTTTGTCCTTTGTCTTTTCATTGCCCACGAGCTGGATGTCTTCGATGACACCTTCGGAAATATCGATGTGAAGAATGCCATTCGGAGTCACCTGTACGTTGGAAATAGAAACCAGCATGTAGCCCTGTTTCAGATAGAGATCTTCGATGGCTTTCAGCTTCTGATTCACCTGTACGAAGTTCAGGACACTGTCCTTCGGTACCTGCATCACATCACGGAGATAGTCAGAGGTAAAAATGGTATTTCCGGAGAATTCTACATCATGCACCACCGGATTCGCTACCAGCTGGTACGAAAGGTCTACGCCTTCCGGTACTTCGCCAAAGTTTGGACGGATCTGGGAGAAGACGCCGGTGCTGCCCAGGGATGCTACATCGTTACGGATGCCTTCCTGAGAAACCGGAGTGCCCGGCTTGCTGGTGAGCAGCGGAGAGAGCTTTGTCTTGACTTCTTCCGGGATGCCGTCAAAGTCTACGCTGGCGATGGTCTTACCCACCTGGGCTTCGATAGCTGCATCATCTTCCGCAGACAGATAGAGAGATGCATCGCCGACAGCTACGGTCTGGGATGTCTCTTTCACTGCCATGGACGGCTCCGGCGCTTTGGTCTGGTCAGAGATATCTCCTACCACGCCAGCGCCTTTACCGCTCTTTACATCAATCATGGAGCTCTGGCTCATGCCATTCTGTGCCCCTACCAGCGGTGCTTCTGCAAAGGCAGAGCCGCCGAAAGCGGTCGCAAGGATAGCAGAAAGCAGCAATGCTTTCTTGTGCTTCATTGTAATCATAAATTCCTCCTCATACTCTAATTGATTGGAATTGGTATTCTGTTTATAGGTTGCTGATCTAGACAAGGGCGACGAAAACAGGGATAAGGGATAGGGGATAAGATTTTTATCTCATTATCTCGTCTTCTCGTTTCGATACCTTTGTCTAAACCAGCAACATAGGAAGTCACCCCTGCCCACGAAGAGCACGGCCGGCTTCACCTACCACACTTTGAATTTCCTGATCCGACAGAGCCGGCGGAGCAGGATGAGATGGCTCTGCAGCCACCACAGGAGCCGCAGGGGCGGGAGCCGGAGCTTCCGGCGCTGCCACCGATGCCTCTACGGCCGGCGCCTCACGGGGCGCTTCCACCATAGGCGGCGGCTCTACTTTTTCGGCCACCGGAGTGGGCGTCTCATGGATCACGATTTCCACCGGTGGCTGCGCTTCTATTTCATTTTTATTCATTTCTTCGTCAATGAAATGGAACCCAAAGAAAAGAAGTACTGCTACTATCATAGCACATCCCCGCAATCCCCATTTGCGGACAGGAGAATTTTTATGCACTTCTTTCAAGCGCTGCATCTCTGCCTGCGCCATCATTAGATTCATTTCGCCGGTCAATTCCTGATGCCCCGAATAGGCATCCTCTGCCTTATCCAGCCATCTTTTGACTGCTTTCACTCGTTTCAGCTTATCCCCGGACATACATACCTCCTATAAAGAAAGCAGAAAACCTTCGGCTTTCCCTGTGTAGAATCCATATATAAGAAGTAAGAGTGAACCGCGAATTCCGGAATGTATTTCCTCTTTTCGCCTATTTTCTCAGAAATTCTTTTTATTTCAATGAAATATGACTTATCTCATTTCCTCTCATGCATCAGCTTAGACAGCATGCCACGGAGGCGGCGGATACCTCGCTTCTCCAGTTGGTACACATAGGCCGTGCTCACGTCCATAGCCGAGGCCGTCTCAGCGGCGGTCTGCTCGGCCAAGTAGACCGAGCGGATCACTTCCTGCTCGCGGCCGGGAAGGCGGCTCACAGCCGAGTCCACCGCTTCGTGAAGCGCTGACTTGTCGGCGCTCTCAAAAGCTGTATCTTCCACAGCCCGCGAGAGGAATACTTTCTCGTCTTCCCCTTCCTCCAATAGGATTTCATTTCTATTTTCAGAAAGGAAATTCAGCATCCTGCCGCGGATGCGATGGACTGCATAGAGGGAAAAAGCTACGCCATGGGACGGCTCGAAACGTTCTACCGCCTCCATGAGCCCCACGGTGCCCTCTTGGATGAGATCGAGCGTCATCGTTTCCTGAAGACCATATTTCATGGCCTCGCGGAACACCAAAGGCTGATAATTTTCAATCAGCCTTTGTCGCGCGCCGAGCTCGTCCTCCTCTTTGTACTGTTTCCACAGTTCCTTTTCTTCATCTAAGCTCAAGAGGGTGAGCCCGGATAAAAACTCTTTGTATTGTTCTAGCATGTGATGCTCCCTGGAAATATTCTGTGATTGCGCACAATTAGAACCTAAAGTTCCAATCTGTGCCGACATAGCTGTCATCTTTGCTATTATACCACGAAGAAAGGCCGATCCGCGAGGTCAAATCGTAATGGAATCCCACGCTATTTTCTTCATTGTTCACGCCCATGGTCGCAGTCAGCATGAAATCATGGAAGAGGTATTTACCGATCTTGATGTAGTAATTGTCGTCATTGCCATCTGCCTCGCTGTCATAATAGTCCGTCAGGTTCGATGTGATGCTGATGAGATCAAGGCCGATCTTATCCTGCAAGAAGTCCTGCATGGTATTTCCAAAGATCATGGTCAGTCCGGCATTGAAGAGTGCCCCTTCGGTGGAGCCGTCTTTGTTCGGGTCCTGGTGCAGCGTCAGGAGCATAAGGATCTGGGAATCATTCAGCGCCGGCTCGCTATGGAAGGTGGTCTTCATGTCGCCCACCGGGCCGTCGAGCTCGGCGGCGATAGCATAGTGCCCCACTTTCGTATTCGCCTTTACATGAACCACCGGCAGGAAGGAGCCCGGCTCAGCGCCCCACACGGCATTGGCCTGGTCCACTCTGAATTCGGTGGTATTCAATTTCACCGTGCCTTTTTCTACATTCACGCGGCCGGTCATGTCCGGTTCCTTGAAGTGGCCACGCATGGAAATAGTTCCTTTCAGCCACAGGTCATACAGCGCACTGCTATAGAGCCGCACATTGTCGCCGATATTCACATCGATCTTCGTAAGGAAATCCAGATCCGACTCCTCGGAGTCAGAGAAGAGAGCCAATGGCACGCTGGCCGTAGCATCATGGATCGTCAGTGTGCCGTCCACGCCCAGCTGATCAAAGATTTCACCCATATGGAAATCGCCGTCAATGGCCCCTTTGAAATAAGTAGAGTAAATGGATGGGGTATGAATGTGAGCTTCTCCATCGTAATGGGTAATGGCTTTATTCTTCCAATCCACCGAACCCTTAGCGCTCACGCCGCCACCGCCGAAGGATGCGCTGCCATCAAAGACCGCATGATTCCCTTCAAAGGTGAGATTCAGATTGATTGGCTTGATGGGCTCGCCCATGGTGGCCACAGAGATCTGGCCATTCTTTGCGGTAATGCCACCCACCAGCTGTGGATCGCGATAATCGCCTGTCAGCTTCACATGGCCTTTGATAGGACCGCTAGCCGAAGTGATCGCACGGCCGAAGAGCGCCAGAATATTCATATCCGCATTATCCAGATTGATATCTACATTGAGCGGTACCGCCTCATCGGTCTCGCTGCCGGTGAACAGATTTCCGGGAAGCGTGCCCTTGGCGCTGGCTTTGTAGTCATTCTTCGCGATCAGTGCATTCTGAATCGTCACTACATTGTGAGATACATTGGCCATAAGCGAGAAGGTATCAAAGGAAATATCTCCATAGCCCGGGTGAGCCACGCCGACGGAAATATCCGCTTCCGGCGATTTTTTATTTCCGGAAAGAGAAACAGCCGCCGTCACCAAGCCGGAAAGCTTCATGTTTTTCTTTTCCAAAATCTGCGGAATCCAGGATACGTCCATATCCTTAGCCGCCACCTGGATATCCAATTCTCCATCCGAAGTCATGGAGCCCTGGGCTGCCAAAAGTCCTGCGCCCACAGGGATATGGAACTGGCGGATATTGAGCGCGCCATTGGCGTAGGAGAAATCGATAGCCCCTTCTCCTACCGCCGTCTCGCCTAGATGACCGCCTTGGAAATTGGCTTTGAAGTCGACACTGGGATTATCCATGGTGCCGCTGATGCGCATGCCGCCATTCACCGTGCCGTCCACCGCCTTGGTGGGCAGGTTGAAGAGACGCATCACTTCTTTGATATTCCATCCATCAAATTTGAGGAACCCTTGCAAGCGTCCCGAGTTGGTGTTGTAATTTCCCCGCCAGGTGAATTGACCATTCAGTTGATTAAACGCCCCATCGTCAAGAGAGACTACATGATTCTGGTAATGGATCCCTGTGGAGGCCATGTAAATCGCTGTGCCTCCCAGCGCAATCTGACGGCTGGAAACAGTACCATCGAAAATGGGATTGTCCGCGGTGCCTGTCACACGGCCCTGCATATTGACCTTGCCATCCAGACCGCGGCCCGGGAGCATGCGCTCCATGCTGATATCCGTCAAAGACACATTCATATCAATGATGTCTTTTTTCACGGTACCATTCACAATGGCGGTACCGTCGTAAATGTAGCCCATACCATTCTGAATGGTGAGGCCATCACTATTATAGGTATACTGTCCGGAAATGCTCTGGAAGAGCTCACCCATGATGGAGCCATCCCAGGCGTGGAAGTCCCCTTCGACGATCGGATTGTTTGCGTCACCGGTGATGGTTACTGTATTTCCTACCCAGCCGGTAACCGGGTACGACATATCCGCCAAGGAAAGGAGCTTTTCGATTCTTGTTTTATCTGTCTTGATGGTAAGGTTCATGGGATAAGGTCCATAGATGCCTACGCTACCGCTGACCTGGTGATTGCCCTCCTTGCTCTTCCAGTCCAGATTGGAAATTTGAAGAGAACCATTAGCAAGAGACATATTTCCTTTTACTTCATCAAAGGAAAGTCCCTGCACTGCGCCCTGCCGCGCCGTGATGCTGCCTTCACCTGTTGGATTATCCAGGGTGCCGGTCACACGGGCCTTGCCGGACAAGGTGCCGGACATATCGATGCCGGCCAAAGCACTAAACTGCGCCATGTCGATGCCCGCTGCTTCGGCAGTGAGATCCATGGCCGAGCCATAGTCGCCCTTCACGGTCCAAGCCCCTTCGCCGCTGGTGCCGGTGAGGTAGGCGATATGGGTGAGTCCATTTTTGGAAGTTACTTCGCCAGAGAGCGTGTCCGCCGCGATACCCTGATAGGTGGCCCCCAAGCCATAGAAGACACCGTTCCAGTCACCATTTCTATAAGAGCCGAAGCCCGATACCTTCGCTGCCGATGCGCCGGCGTAGGAAATACCCAGACCATCCACTTCGCCGCTTGCCGTCTCCAGCGCCAGCGCGCCATCGAGGTAGCTGCCCTTCACAGACGCGGAGCCGCTGAGCTTTCCCGCAGCTCCAGCACCGGGGATCTGCGAAAGATCAATGGCTTCCACCGCTGCTTCCCCATTAAAAGCGCCGGTCGTCATATCGTAAGAGCCTTCGCCCAGCACGCGGCCACCGGCCGCTTCCCCCTTGAGATAAGGAATGGAAATCCGATTTTCTCCATAGATAAAGCGCACAGTAGCGTCATCGATGGAGAGATTTTCATAATGCCCTTTCTTCACGACTGCTTCGCCGGAAATGAAAGGATTGCTTGCCGTGCCGGAGATGTCAACGGTGCCGGATACGCGGCCTGCTGCGTCATAGCCCTCCAGAATTTTTTCTATTTCCACATCCGAAAGAGAGAGGCGCGCTGAAAGGACAGGATCGCTATCAAGCTGGCATTCCCCCTGTCCGGAGAAACGCTGTCCATTCACCGAAAGAGAGGCGTCGCTGATAGCCACATGACCATCATCAATAGTAAAAAAGGCTGCTCCATCAGCCAGAATGTAATTTTCATAGCGAAGAGCAGCATCAGAAATAGAACCGGAGACATGGTAAGCTACAGCGCCATCACTTTTCCAGATCTTGGCGCTGGTCACCTGTCCTGTTCCTTTATCGATTTCAATTTTTTGAGAAATAGATGGGAATTTTTCCAAAAGCGGCTCCAGGGACTTAAACGAAACCGGAGCAGTCTTTAGATTGATTTCCATATTGCTGGTATTGGTGTACGTGAGATCCCCTTCGAAATGGCTATCGAGCACAGAGCCATCGAAGGTACCGGTGATGGTGGCCTTCTCATCCCAAGAAAGAGTGGTATTCACACTAGAGAAATCGTAGGTACCATATTCGGGCACGTCAATAGAAGCCTTCCCGTTTTTCACGATGAGGCGGCCGGTGAAGATACCGCTATCCGAAGACTCCGACGGCTTCACGATGGATTCTACATTCCACGCGCCCCCGGCCTTCTGGGCCAAATGGATTTCCGGCTCTTCTACAGTAATATCTTTCACTACATCGGCAAGACCACCATCATTGACAAGATAGTTATAGAGAGCGGACATAGACCATCCAATGGTCAAATTGGGCGACTTAAACACATCCTCCCCTTTTTCGTCCTTCAAAGACAGATTGACGAAAGACAGGTCGTAATTGGGATCCAGGTCCATACCATCCCAGGTAAGGGATCCATTGATGCGGCTTCCGGCCGCCTCGCGGACCACGGGATCCAAATTTTGCACAATAATCGGACGTATGAGCAGATAAATGGCACACAGCGATACAAAAATAAACGCAGCAATGCCATTGAGCCACCACTTAATTCGGCTTGTCACGATATCTCTCCATAAAAACAAATACAAATAACATATGCTTCTGTCTAATCATATACCCCAAGCTTAGGGAACCACTGATTAAATCGAAGATTCAAAAATCATAAGAATTTTTATTCATAGCT
>CAVEMF010000019.1:0-14249 GCA_963616715.1 Ruminococcus bromii
TGATCAGTGATTAGTGATCAGTGATCAGGGCGCGTTTAATTTCTGAGACAACTTTACCTTTTACCGCTATTACCGGTAGATCCTTCAACGATAGCGGTAAAAGAAAAAACTTTCGACGAAAATCAAATGCGTACTAATCACTAATCACTGATCACTAATCACTAAACCGACAGCGCCAAAATCCCCCCCAAATCAAAACTCCCGCAAGCACAAACGCTTGTGGGGGTTTTTATTATACTTCGAAATATTTCTTGATGTAGTCTACGAAAATTTTTACCGGTGTGGACTGCAACATCGCCTGCTTGAAGACCAAGTGGCTCGGGCGCAGGATCGGATGCTTCTGGCGGTCGTAAATCATTTCCCGATTCACTTCCGGAGAGCATTTCGCGAGAAGATCCGCCGGGATCAGCGAGTGGCCGAGGCCCTGGTTCACGATTTCCACGCAGGTGAGGCAGTCAGAGACCGTGAGCATGAAGTGCGGGGACTCGGAGAAATTCTGTCGCCACCAACGGGTGCGCAGCTCGTCCAAAGATGGATCGCTGCGGTAGCGGATAGACGGCTGGTCAGGCAGCGTATTGAAATCGATTTTCTTTGCCGAGATGAGGTAGAGCGGCGCATCTTCCAAGAGAATATCCGCATCGGGCCATTCCTGATTTCCGCGAACGATAGCCAAGTGGATGTCTTCCTTTTTCACCAATTTCACAAGGCGGTCGCTGGTGTCGGTGGTGAGGGAGATTTCAATGTCATTGTACTGATCCACGAAGCCCTTCAAAATGGCCGGCATATGGGACTGGGCGAAGGACTGGCTCGCGCCGATACGAAGCACGCCGGAAATGGAATTCGGCTCGTGGGTCACGTAGTTCTTCATGTCCTGGTACTGCTGCAATTCCTTTTCCGCAAAAGAAAAAAGACGGTTTCCCGCATCGGTGAAATGCACGCCCTTATTGGTACGGATAAAAAGGGGACAGCCGATCTCTTTTTCCATCTGGCTCAGGCGATAGGTCAAAGAAGGCTGGGTCATGAAAAGCCGTTTGGCCACTTTATTGATGCTGCGTTCTTCGCGAAGATAAATCAGGATCTTCCAATCCGTATTATTCATTGAACTACCTCTTACTCACCCACGAAAGGCACCAAAGGAAATCGTCTTGCCGCGGGCGCCTATTGATATAGAAATATTTTATTGCGCCTTCATTATAGCATAGGGCATGCGGCGGTGTATAGGGGGAGAGGGAAAAGTTGAAAAAATAAGAGTTGTGTGCAATTGCCGCTAGTACATACATGGAAATTTTTCCGCTATCGACTTAGTAGTCGGTAGTCGGTGGTCGGTAGTCAGGGCGCGGCTACCTGCTTTCCCATAGCCAGGAGCTTTGAGCTTTGAGCTTGTAAGCTCCTGGCTATGACGAAGTAGGGACGCGCGACCCCGACTACCGACTACGAAATCAACAGCATTCAAATGAGTTCTCTCTCCATACTCATCAGCCGCTCCCCTCTTTCCTTATAGTCCGGTATCCAGTGGGCCATGAGATCGTGGAAACGTTTCTGGTGGCTGCCTTCCAGGATATGATTCAGCTCATGCACGACCACGAGTTCGATGAGCTCCTTCGGCTTCGTCACCAGGTCCAAGGCAAAGCAAAGGTCATAGGTTCTTTTGTCACAAGAGCCCCAGCGGCTTTTCAGCACGCGGCAGCTTACCTTGCCGGGCTTGACGCCCATCACCTTCGACCAGTGATCTACCATCTCTTGGAGCACAGGAAGGAGAATATCTTTCATGCCTTCCGCAAAGATTCGTTTGCAGTCGGACCGATCAGACACAACGCCCATGAGAATCCGATTCTCTTCCAGAAAACACACATTTCCATTGCAGTAATAGATTTCCAACGGATAGGGTTTATCAAATACCCGATGTACCTCACCAAAGATATAGCGAAAAGTTTTCTTTTCCGGCACCGAAGCCACATGCTTCTTAAGCCACTCCGTGCGAGAAGCCACGAAGGCTTCGATGCGCTCTTGGCTGTAGGAGGTGGGTGCCGTGATTTCCACGCGCTTGCCCTCCTTCACGCGGATGTACATGTGAGCGATGTCCTTCTTCGTCACATGGATCACAAATCCGGTCTTCGGGTCTTTGTATTGGTACATGATTGCCTCCATTAAAGATATAGGGGTTAGTGATTAGTAGTCAGTAGTCAGTGATCAGGCTCGTTAACCTGCTGCCTCATTACCATTAGCCTTTGAAACCAATAATGAAGAAACAGAAAAATGCGCCTGATCACTGACTACTGATCACTAACTACTAACCCCTGATGGTCACATCACTAAACTTTTGTACTTTCTCCTAAAATATGATCTTCCGTCTCAAAGAGTGCTTTCGCGAAATCCTTGGGCTGGAAGCGTTCCAGGTCGTCTTCCCGTTCGCCGAGGCCGATCCATTTGATGGGCACGTGAAGTTCTTCATGCACAGAGAGCACCACGCCGCCTTTGGCTGTGCCGTCAAGCTTGGTGAGGACTACGCCGGTCAGCGGCACGATTTCCCCGAAGTTCTTCGCCTGGCTGATGGCATTCTGCCCGGTGGTGGCATCGAGGACCAGAAGGGTCTGGTGCGGCGCATCAGGGATGACCTTCTTCACCACGCGGCTAATCTTGGCCAATTCTTCCATGAGATTGACTTTCGTCTGCAAGCGGCCGGCGGTATCGATAATCACCACATCAGCGCCGCGAGCTTTGGCTGCAGAGACGGCATCAAATGCCACTGCCGCCGGATCAGCCCCTTCGGCATGCTTCACGATGTCAGCGCCGGTGCGCTCCGCCCAGATGGTGAGCTGCTCAGACGCCGCCGCGCGGAAGGTGTCCGCTGCCGCCAGGAGGACTTTCTTTCCTTCCTTGTGAAGACGGCCGGAGAGCTTGCCGATGGTGGTGGTCTTGCCTACCCCATTGACCCCTACCACCAGAATGACTTCCGGATGGTGGCTATTTTCCTGATCGATGGTGTCATCTTTCAGGAGTTCCATTACCGTCTTTTCCATGAAAGGCATGACTTCGTTCGTATGATGGATGGTGCCCTCGGTGACGCCGCGGCGAATCTGTCGCATCAGGTAGTCCGTAGTACGCACGCCGATGTCGCCGGAGAGAAGCACCATTTCCAAATCTTCCAAAAATTCTTCATCGATGGTGGCATAGCCGATGACTACGCTCTCGATATTGCGGATGAGACTCTCCTTGGTCTTGGTGAGTCCTTTTTTAATTTTGTCAAAAAATCCCATATGTCAGTCCTCCTGTGGTTTTTCCTTATTGTATCATTTTCGGCAGATAAGACGCTAGGGGGAGTAGTGATCAGTGATCAGTGGTCAGTGATTAGGAATCAGTGGCAGCGGGCAACTCTCGCAATCCGTATGTATGCCTGTTGTCTCCAGCTCCTACTCACTGATCACTAATCACTGATCACTAAATTCTAGCTCACATAATCCCCCATCTTCACCGTGATCAAGCTCGACACGCCTTTTTCTCCCATGGTGACGCCCTGGAGGGTATCGGCGAATTCCATGGTCTTTTTGCGGTGGGAAATCACGATGAATTGCGATTTCTTTTTATAGTCCCCAATCATGCGGCTGTAGCGTTCCACGTTCACATCGTCCAAGGCCGCATCGATTTCATCAACGAAGCAGAAGGGGGCCGGGCGATAGGCCATGAAAGAAATAAGAAGCGCGATGACGGTGAGCGCCCTTTCGCCGCCGGACATGAGCGTCAAGGGCTGGCGGCGCTTGCCGGGAAGCTGCAAATACATTTCCACGCCGCCGTCCAAGGGGTGCGCCTCGTCAGTGAGCTCTAGCTTCGCGCTGCCACCGTGGAACATGATCTGCATGATGCGCCCAAATTCCACATTGATGGCGCCGAAGGCTTCCGTGAATTGGGTTTCCATGGTCTTGTCCATGTCGCTGATGATGGTCTCTAAGCCCTCTCTGGCCTGATTCAAATCATTGATCTGGTTCTCATAGAAAGCCCGCCGCTCCAATTGCTTCTGGTAGGCTTCCTCGCCTTGGTGGTTGAAATTTCCCAGAGCAGAAATCCGGCCGGTCAGATCCTTTTCCTTCTTGGTGAGCTCTTCCATCGAGCCGGGCACGCGAAGCGCCTCAGCGGCAGCGAAGGAGAGCCCCCGCTCTCTCATGACGGTCAAGACATCATTTTCCTGGGATTTGAAATAGTCGATATGCCCTTTCTTCTCTGCCATATCCTGCTCGATGGCCGAGGTCTTGGCCTGGGTCTTTCTCCAAGTTTCATCGGCTTCTTTTTGGCGGATGGTGAAATCATCGGTGCGATTTTCCATGGCGCTCTGGGTCTGGCGGATGGCTTGCCACTCGCCCTCTGCTTTGGCAAAAGCGCCTTTAAGCTCTGCCAAAGCGGCCGCAAGATCTGCTTTCGACTTCTCGCTCTCTGCTTTTTCTTTCTCCAAGAGCGCTCGGTCGCGGATCTGCTCCTGCCGCGCGTCTTCTCGCTCTTTCTCCATGCGCTTTCCGAAATTCACGGCCTCTTCCGCTTTGGTAAGAGCCACATGGAGCTCCAGGATTTCTCCATTTTTCGCGTCTAACTTTCGGCGCAGTGCGTCGGCCGCTTCGTTGTCTCCTACCTCCGGGATGTCCGCATAGGTAAGGAGCGCCTCCTCCATCTGCTTCACGGCGTCCTTCGTTTCTTTTTCTGCAAGCAGAAGCCCTTCGCCGGCCTTCTGCTTTTCCTCCCACTGCCTTTTCCGCTCAGCGAGAGATTTTTCCATTTCTCCCAGCCGCGCGGTGAGAGCCGCCAGAGTGGTTTTCAGCGATTGCCAGTTTTCCCGCTCAGCGCTCACCTTCTCGGCCAGCCCATCGCAGAGGATTTCCTTTTCCTTCTTCGCCTTTTGACAAGCAGCGATCTTTTCTTTCCACGCTTCTTCCTGGCGGGTGAGCTCCTCGATTTCCTTCTTTCTACCGAAATAGGTATTTTCTTTCTTCTTCATAGAGCCGCCGGTCATGGAGCCGCCGGCATTCACCAGCTGGCCGTCCAGCGTCACGATGCGAAGGCGGTAATTGTATTTCTTCGCCGCCGCCCGCGCGGCTTCCAGGTTTTCCGCAATCAGCGTGCGGCCCAAGAGAGTCTCCACCAAGTCCTTGTACATGGGGTGGCAAGAAAAAAGCTCCGAGGCGATGCCGCAGATGCCTTTCTCCCGCGTAGCCATCTGCTCGTCCCGATTCGCATAGCGAGGATGCATGGACTCCAAAGGATAAAAGGTGGTGCGGCCCAGATTTCTTTCCTTCAGCCAGGAAATAATCCGCCCCGCCGATGCGGTGGTGTCGGTGACGATATAGGAAATCTGACCGCCCAGCGCTGCCTCTGCCGCGTCGGTGTACTTCTCCGGCACCCGGAGGAGCTCACCCAAGGCGCCGTGGATGGCCTCACCGAAGCGATCCTTATTCTCCATGATGGTCTTGGTGGTACGGGAAAAGCTGGCGTATTCTTTATCTGCATGCACCAGGAAATCCCGCTTCGAGCGGACGCCGGCCAGGGCCGAGGCCAGCTTTCCTTCCTCGCCCACCAAGCGGAAACGCTCATCCTGCGCTGCCTTCAGGGCGTGGCTATCCTTCGCCCCTTCGGCTTCTATAGCGGCCAGCTCCTTCTTCTTTTGCGCTGCCTCTTCCTTCCCCGATGCCAAAGCGGCCTCAGCGCGGGAAAGCGATGCCTCCATCTCGCCGCCCTCGCCTTTCCAGCTTTCGATTTCTGAAGAAATACGCGCCAGGTCCTCCTTCTTGTGGAGCACTTGCTGTGAAAGCTTTTCTTTCTCAGCCAATTTTTCCCGAGAAATGCGCACCAGCTCCGCGTAGGCCTCTTCTGCCGCTGCCAGCGACTTTGCAAGGCTAGCCTTCTCCTGCTCCTTTGCCGAGAGCGCTTCTTGGCAGGCCGAGAGCTGGGCTTTGGCTTCCCCCAGCTCCTCCTTGGCGTTTTCTATTTCTTCTGCCAGCTCTGCTTCCGCTTCCTTCTGGTCCTCTTCGTCCTCAGCCAAAGATTTCAATTTCTCTTCCACATAGCGAAGGGTCTCCTCCTTCACGCGGAAATCGCCGCGAAGGCCCTCCATCTTTTGCTGCGCTTCCGCCAGCCGGCTGCTGACAGAGCGCATCTCCTCCTGGTGGGCCAGCTGGTCTTTCTCCAACTTTTCTTTTGAAAGGCTTGCCGCTGCCAGCTTCGCCGCCCATAGCGCAGACTCATCCTTTAGCGATAGAAATTCATTCTCATACCGCGCAATCATGCGGCGCACAGAGGTGAGCTTCAAAAGGCTCATGGTCCCATCGATGGCCTTCTTCTCCTCCATCAACGTTTTGTAAATCTTCGCCTTCTCTGCCTCTTCCTTCAACGGCACCAGCTCTTCATCAAGGAGCGCCACCATGTCCTTCACGCGCTCCATATTCTCCGCCGTCTTTTCCAGCTTGCGAAGGCCTTCGGTCTTCCGCATGCGATAGAGCGTAATGCCAGCCACGTCCTCGAAAATGAGCCGCCGTTCCTCGGGCCGCGCGGTCAAGACCTGATCCACCCGGTTCTGTCCGATGATGGCCAGCGACCCTTTCCCCAGCCCCGTAGGCGCCAAAAGTTCTTGAATATCCTTCAAGCGGCAGCTTCGTTTATTCAGCTGGAAATCACTGTCCCCATTGCGAAGAAGCCGGCGCGTAATGGCCACCTCGGTGGTATCGAGAGCCAATTCATGGGCACTATTGTCCAGGACCAGCGTCACCTCGGCACCATTCTTCGGAGCCCGGATCTCGGAGCCGGAGAAAATGATATCCTCCGCCTTCTGCCCGCGAATATTTCGCACATTCTGCTCCCCCAAGACCCAGCGCACCGCATCGGAAATATTACTCTTCCCGCAGCCATTGGGCCCCACAATCACCGTCATGCCCTCAGAAAAATCTATAGTCGTCTTGTCCGCAAAGGATTTGAATCCCGAAAGCGTCACTCGGAGTAATTTCATGGCCTCTCCTTTTCCTAATCGAATGTTTTTCCTTGTCATTATAGCATAGAAAGGGATAGGGGATAAGGGATAGGGATTTAGTGATCAGGGGTCAGGAGTCAGTGATCAGGGCGCGTTTGGCTGTTTAGTCATTGGCGTTGCTTCCGCTGTTGATATAGTAGTCAGTGGTCGGTGGTCGGTAGTCGGGACGCGATTGGCTGCTTCCCCATTCGCAGCGATGCCGCTATCGACTTCGTAGTCGGTGGCCCCCGCGCATTGGGCAGCTTTCCCCTCCTTACCTGCTTTGCCTCATCTCAGGCCCTGTGAGTCTCTCTCGTCCCCCTATCTCTTACTATCTCCGAATAGATAAGAATAGATACCGATAGGTCATGATAGATAGGAATAGCCAATGATTTTCATCTGACTTCCTTGGAAGTCCTCAAATTTCCTCTATTTTCCTTCATTTTCCATATTGACATAGAAGGCATGTGGTTACTATAATAACGTAGCTTTTAAAGAGAGGCTAAACACGCTATCGATTGGGTAGTCGGTGGTCGGTAGTCGGGACGCGGCTACCTGCTTCCTCATAGCTTTGAGCTAGGACGAAGCAGTCAAATGCGTACCGATTACCGACTACCGATTACCGATTACCGACTACTAAGACCCCAGCCGTGACATATCCATGTATGCACCAGGGAATCGACGTCCCGACTACCGACTACCGACCACTAAACCACTACCGCAAAAGGGGGTATTCTTTTGAAACCACTGAAAATTGCCGTCACCGATCGGGTGATGGATTTAGGCCTTGCCATCGACGCAGCGAAGCTCACACGTTTGGATGGCGCCGATTTGACGGAGGTATCCGCTGTGGTGATGACCAGCCAGGATAGCATCCCGGCCACTTACGATACCATCCATGCATTTGGGATTCCCCTATTTCTTTTGGAAACAGGGCTGGCCGCGGCGAAGAATGTATCGGAGATTTCCTGTATTTCCCTTGCCATCAAAGAGAAGGCGTCCTGGAAGAAAAAGATTCTCCGCGGCGCCCTCCAGTACGAGAAGGATCTCTTGCCGCCTTTCTTTGATACTCTCACCAAGTATGTGGCGCGGCACAATGACCAATTCGACACGCCGGGCCACCAGGGCGGCGCTTTCTTCAAGAAGCACCCGGCGGGGAAGGCTTTCTATGATTTCTACGGCCCCAATGTCTTTCGCGCAGACCTTTGCAGCTCCGACGCCGACCTGGGGGATCTCCTGATCCACGAAGGCCCGGCGCTGGCAGCCCAGAAGCACGCAGCGAAGGTATTTCATGCCGACAAGACCTATTTCGTCCTGAATGGCACTTCCACGTCAAACAAAATCGTCACCAATGCGGTGCTGGCTCCCGGGGACATTGTGCTCTACGATAGAAATAACCACAAGTCCATCGATCTGGGCGCTCTGGTCCTGGCCGGTGCGGTGCCGGTGTACCTGGAGACCGCCCGCAACGCCTACGGCTCCATCGGTGGCATCCCGTCCCACTGCCTGGAGGAGGACTACATCCGCGCGCTCATTGCCGAAAGAAATCCGGAGAAGGCGAAGGAAGACCGCCCCATCCGTCTCGCGGTCATCGAGCTGGGCACTTACGATGGCTGCATCGGCAATGCGCGGCAAATCGTAGAGCGCATCGGACACCTGTGCGATTATATTTTCTTCGACTCCGCTTGGGTGGGCTACGAAGAATTCATCCCCATGATGAATGACGCCAGCCCTCTGCTCTTGGACCTGGGGCCCGATGACCCGGGCATCTTCGTCACCCAATCGGTGCACAAGCAGCAGGCCGGCTTCTCCATGACCTCCCAAATTCACAAGAAGGACGCTCACATCCGCGGGCAAGACCGCTACGTGCCCCACAAGCGCATGAATAACGCCTTCATGATGCACGCCACCACATCGCCTTTCTATCAGCTGTTCTCAGCTCTCGACATCAATGCCAAAATCCACGAAGGCGAAGCGGGCAAGAAATTGTGGCGCGACGCGCTCCTCATGAGCATCCGCGTCCGCAAGGACATCCTCTCCCGCTGTCACTACATCCGCCCCTTCATCCCTGACTATATCGGCACGAAGAAATGGGAAGACGGCCACACGGACCAGATCGCCTCGGACCGCCGCTACTGGACCTTCAAGCCCGGCGCCGCCTGGCATGGCTTCCACGGCTACAGTGGCAGCCAATATTTCCTGGACCCCATGAAACTTATGCTCATCACCCCGGGCATCGACATCGTCTCCGGCGACTATGAAGACTTTGGCATCCCCGGCGCCATCGTGGCGGAATTCATGCGGGAAAATCGCTTGATCCCTGAGAAATGTGACTTGAACGACATCCTTTTCCTCTTGACCCCCGCGGAATCGGAAGAGAAAATGAAGCGCCTGGTAGACGCGCTGGTGCGCTTCGAAACCTTCATTGACGAAGACGCGCCTATGGAGAAGGTGCTGCCCCTGGTGTACGAGCACTACGAGACCCATTACCAGGGCTACACCATTAGGAAGCTCTGCCAGGAAATGCATGATTTCTATAAAGAAAGAAATATGTCGGACCTGCAGAAAAAGCTCTTCCAGAAAGAGTATTTCCCGCCTTACGCCATGAGCCCCATCGAAGCGGAAGGCGAATACATCCGCGGCCACGGCGAGCTCATCGACTTGGAAGAGGCGGAAGGCCGCATCGCCCTCGAGGGCGCGCTCCCCTACCCGCCCGGCATCCTGTGCGTCCATCCCGGCGAAGTGTGGACCAGGACCGCCGTGGACTACTTCCGCCACCTGGTGGAAGGCATCAACCAGCTCCCCGGCTTCGCCCCCGAGCTCCAAGGCGTCTACGTGGAAGACGGGGACGACGACAGGAAGCATGCGTTTGGATACGTACTGAAACGCTAGGGTTTTAGTGATTAGTAATTAGTGATCAGTGATTAGTGATTAGGATACGTTTAGCGGATGCGAGCCGTATGCCAATACCTTCTTCGGAAAGAATCCTTTCAAAAACGGATGACAGGCATAACTTAGCAAGCATTCACACGAGTCCTGATCACTGATCACTAATCACTAATTACTAACCCCATAGCGTTCCCCCGCACTCCCCCCCTTGCATCTTCCCTCTCCCCCCTTCATAATAGAGGGAAATGGGAGAATACAGATATGACAAAAGATTTTGATTTCACTACCGGCAGTATCTCTCGGAAGATACTGCTTTTTTCTTTGCCCTTGATGGCGGGAAATATTTTCCAGCAGCTCTACAATGTGGTAGACACGCTGATCGTGGGACGATTCCTGGGCGAGGCGCCTTTGGCGGCCGTGGGGAGCGCTTACACCCTCATGATCTTCATCACGTCCATCTTGATCGGCCTCACCATGGGGAGCAGCGTCTACTTCGCCGTGTGCTTCGGGCAGAAAAATTTCGCCCTCTTGAAGCAATCCATTTATATTTCCTTCCTCTCCATCGGCGCATTGTCGGTGGCGCTGACTCTGGTTTCCTATGGACTCCTTTCCGAAATCACCGCCTTCATGCAAATCCCCGCGGCGGTTTCAGCGCCCTTCCAAGAGTATCTCCTCTGGATCCTCACCGGCATCCCGGCGGTCTTTCTCTACAATTACTTCGCCGCGCTGCTTCGAGGCGTGGGAAATTCGATGATTCCCCTCGTCTTTCTCATCGTCTCAGCGCTTCTCAATGTGGCGCTGGACCTTCTTTTCATCCTCACCTTCCACTGGGGCGTTGCCGGCGCGGCCATCGCTACAGTGATCGCCCAATACGTTTCCGGCATCGGCATCGCGCTCTATGTAGTGCTGGCACGCAAGGATTTATTGGTGGAGAAGAAATACCGCCGCTGGGACAGCGAAATCTTCCGCCACATGGCCCACCTGTCCCTTCTCACCAGTTTGCAGCAGTCCATCATGAATTTCGGCATTCTTCTGGTGCAGGGCCTAGTCAATAGCTTCGGCACCGTGGTGATGGCCGCCTTCGCTGCCGGCGTGAAGATCGATACCTTGGCCTACTCGCCGCTCATGGACTTCGGAAACGCCTTTTCCACCGCCGTGGCGCAGAACTACGGCGCAGGAAATAAGAAACGCATCATGGACTGTGTGAAAGCGTCTGCCAAAATGGTGGTTTCCTTCGCCTTCCTCATCAGCGCTTTCATTTATTTCTTTGCTCCGGCCCTGATGGCCTTCTTCGTCCCCGAGGACTCTTTGGAAATCATCGCCATCGGCACCGAGTACCTGCGCATCGAAGGTGCCTGCTATGTGGGCATCGGCATCCTCTCTATGCTCTACGCCTACTACCGCGCCATCAAGCAGCCCGGCATGAGCGTCATCCTCACCATCCTCTCCCTTGGCAGCCGCGTCATCCTGGCCTACGCCCTCTCCGCCATCCCCGCCCTGGGCGTCACCGGCATCTGGCTCTCCATCCCCATAGGCTGGGCCATCGCGGATGGGTACGGGGTGTGGAAGGGAATGAGAAATAGTGATTAGTGATCAGGACTTACTTACCGCCAGTGCATACATATCAGTGTCACCTCTATATGTGAATGGCGTCAAATGCGCCCTGATCACTGCTCACTGATCACTGCTCACTGACCACTAAATCCCTAGCCTCCCCCATGCCATTGTTATATACTATAAACCAATGAAAGGATGTGAATCGGATGACCGATGAATATTTACAAGACCTGATGGTGCGCATGGCTCATCACAGCACCGCCATCGAAGGAAATTCTCTGACACAGGGCGAAACAAAGAGTGTTTTGATCGATGAATATATCCCAAGACCTATGGACCTTCGAGAACTCAATGAAGTTTTGAACTACAAAGCGCTCTTGCCGTATCTCTTGGAACATCAGAAAGAAGAAATTACCCTCTCCGGCATCAAGGACATCAATGAGATCATCATGAACAATATCGATAGCCGCGGGGGACAATTCAAAGTCATTGCCAATGCCATCATCGGCGCTGACTTCACGCCCACGCCGCCATACATGGTGCCCGAGGAATTGAAGAAATGGGTCGATGACCTGTCTTGGCGCCGGGAAAACAGCGCCGATGATGGCAAAATTTTCTCCATCATGGACCAGCACCTCCGCTTCGAGCGCATCCACCCCTTCGCTGATGGAAACGGCCGCACCGGTCGTGCCCTCATCATTTGGTCCTGCCTGCACGAAGGCCTCATTCCCATCATCATTGAAAAAGAACAAAGAAAAGCCTACATCAACGCCCTCAATCGCAGCGACGCGAAGGGCCTCTTCTCACTGGCTAAGGAAATGCAAGAAAAAGAGAAGGAGCGCATGGCACTCTTCTCTTAGTGCCCGCTATCGGATTAGTAATCAGTGATCAGTAGTCATTGATCAGGACGCATTTGGCCTCTGGCAAGAGATTTTCCATTTTCCCATCCATCTGAATAAATTCCCAGGCTATAGCGGAAAACAGAAAAAGCGACCACAAAAATCAAATGCGTACTGATCACTAATCACTGCTCACTGACCACTAAACAAAAAAAGCTCCGAGGCTTGCCCAATCGCAAGTCTCGGAGCTTTTCTCATGCTCTCCATTTTTCATTTTCCCAAACTTTCATTCACCGTCTCTCCCGCCACACCTGCCGTGCCGCCAGGAGGAAGAGCACCGTCGTCAAAGCCGCGGTGAAGAGGGTCATCATGTCATCATGAGACGCCGCCCGCCACAGAGAGTAACCGGCAAGCGCACCTAAGAGGGCCAGTCTGATTTTATTTTTCATAATATCCTCGATGATTAGTGATCAGTGGCCAGTGATTAGTGATCAGTAATTAGACGCCTCCGGCTGCTTCCTCACGGAAGTGATTTACGCAAAATCCCTTTTGTATAACTGCTAAGCGCTCTATCTCTCACCACCATCAAGCGCGTCCTGATTAGTGATCACTAATCACTAATCACTGATCACTAAATCATTTCGCCCCTTCCAAGAGACTTTCCAAGTCCGCCGGCTGGAATTTGATTTCCGGCTTTTCTTCGAGCATGGTGAGCACGTAGGCCAAGGCCGCTTCTACGCCGTATTTGAGGCCGCTCTCGTCGATATCAAATTCCGGGGTGTGGTGGTTGGCGCCGGTGCCGAGGGTTTCATTCTTGATGCCGGTGAAGGTGAAGAGGCCGGGGTACATAGACTCGGTCATGGAGAATGTTTCCGATGCCATCCAGGGGTCCGTGTCCTCCATGATGTCTCCCACCTTTTCCGCGATGGCCTTCTTCGCCAGGTCCACGCAGTCTTTGTTATTTGCCGTCACAGGGAAATACTGGTCCTCCACGATGTCCGCGGTGCAGCCGAAGGTATCACAAACGCTCTGCAACAGTTCCCAGAAATGGGTGCGGAAAGCAAGGCCATCTTCATTGACGAAGCAGCGGGCCGTGCCGGCGAAGGTGAGGACGTCGGGGATCACGTTCGGCGTATCGCCGGCCTGCACCATGCCGAAAGAGTAAGTAAGGCAATTCTTCGGGCTTACCATGCGCATACGATAGGACTGCAGCGCCCCGTAGAAAGCATGGAAGCAATCGATGGGGCTCACCGCCAGATGGGGCAGGGAGCCGTGGCCGCTCTTGCCGTGAATCTTCACGCGGAAGAAGAAAGCCCCCGCCATGACGCCATCATACATCACAGCTACCTTGCCCGCTGGCAGGCAATACATCGTGTGACTGCCATAGCACACATCCACATGGATTTGATTTCTATCCAAATAGCGCAGCAAATGATCCACGCCGCGCTCGCCCATTTCCTCTGCCTCTTCGAACATCAAGAGCACTTTGCCCTCCCATTCATCCTTGTGGGCCGCAAGAATCTTCGCCGCCGTGAGGAGCATAGCCATATGGCCATCGTGACCGCAGGCATGGGAGACGCCGGGATTTTGGGAAATACAAACTTTCTTCTGTGCCAAGTTCTTTTCATTTTCCTCGATCGGCAGCGCATCCATATCAGCACGCATGAGGACCGTCCAGCCGGGCTTCCCGCTGTCGATGGTGCCAAAGACGCCGCCATGCGGCACCCGCACAGTCTCGATGCCCCACCCATGCAGCGTCTCCTCGATGAAATCCATGGTCTCGAATTCCTTTTGAGACAGCTCCGGATGCTCATGAAAATGACGACGCAAAGAAATCAGAAAACTTTCTTCCGCTTCTACGCAAGATGTTATATCCAAAGAAATCACTCCTTTTCATTTGTTGTTTTCCATTATAGGAAGGGGGAAGGGCGGTGTCAAATGGGATAATTAGGGGTCAGGGGTCAGGGGTCAGGGCGCATTTG
>CAVEMF010000020.1:0-14080 GCA_963616715.1 Ruminococcus bromii
TAGTGATCACCTCCTCTTACTGAGAGTAAGAGAAAAGCCGAACCTACTGTCTCCTCAAAGAGTATAACATAGAATGAAGAAGTCCCGCAAACAAAAAGGACCCGTTGCCAATGCGAGTCCTTTTTATCGTGAGAAAATAAGCGTGTGATCCTGCAGTGAACGGTTCGTGACTTCCATGCGCCCGCAGCCATCACCCGCCCTTCGGGCACCCTCTTCAGAGAAGAGGGCTTGATAGGAAAGGCTTCGCCATCTTAGACCGCGCCCTGATCACTGACTACTGACCACTGATCACTAAACCGCTAGCCCTTATGATATACAACAATAGAAAAACCGCCTCCCTCTAGCCAAGTGCGGCGGTTAATCTGTTGAACTTCTAAGGGGGCCAACCGTTGCCGTTTGGCGCCTTTTCTATTTCCATTATAGCATGGGAAATCGGTTTGTCCAATTTTTATTTTTCTTTACAGAACGAAATATGGTATAGTGTAAGCGGTGCCATCAGCAAGCACGGTAGCGGTTCGTTTTCTGCCCCCGCGTTCACAAGACAAAGGGGATGATGCCGATGACTGCATATGATTTTTTGACAGTTATGGTTTGTATCACTCTTTGTGTTATCGCCATACGCAAATAAATTCATTCCTTTCGTTTTCATCAACAGAAAAACCGCCGATCCCTGAGAAGTTTGGCGGTTAATCTGTTCATCTTTTAAGGGGGCCAACCGTTGCCGTTTGGCGCCTTTTCTATTATTATAGCACGGGAAATCGGTTTGTCCAATTTTTATTTTTCTTTACAGAACGAAATATGGTATAGTGTAAGCGGTGCCATCAGCAAGCACGGTAGCGGTTCGTTTTCTGCCCCCGCGTTCACAAGACAAAGGGGATGATGCCGATGACTGCATATGATTTTTTGACAGTTATGGTTTGTATCACTCTTTGTGTTATCGCCATACGCAAATAATTCATTTCTTTCGTTTTCATCAACAGAAAAACCGCCTGACCCTCGAACAGTTTGGCGGTTTTTCTGTTGAACTAATTTAGGGGGCCAACCGTTGCCGTTTGGCGCCTTTTCTATTGCTATTATAGCATGGGAAATCGGTTTGTCCAATATTTATTTAGTGATTAGGGGTCAGTGATTAGTGATCAGTGATCAGGGCACAACTCTCGCTAGTGCGTACATGGAGATGATACGGCTATCGAAATAGTAGTCGGTGGTCGGTGGCCTCCGCGCGTTTAGCTACCAGCCCATTCACACTCAAACCGTCAGCGTTCTCCCATCATCCGGCCTGACGGCCACCTTCTTCTAAGAAGAAGGCATATACGCATCGGCTCGCTTACAATCAATTGCGCCCTGATCACTAATCACTGACCACTGATCACTAAGTCAATAGCGTCATCCCCACCAAAAGAAAAGACCGCTTACGCGGTCTTTTTTCATTGTCCTTATTTCAGTACAGAAGGCAACCAGGTAGCGATCTCGGGGACGAAGCAGAGGAGCACGATTTCCAAAACCATGATGGCTGCGAAAGGCGCGGAGCCTGCGATGATGTCCTGGATGGAGCTGTCTTCGCTGATGCCTTTGATGACGAAGAGGTTCATGCCTACCGGCGGCGTGATGAGGGCCAGTTCCATATTGATCAGGAGCACTACGTTGAACCAGATGGGGTCAAAGCCCAGGGCTTTGATGATCGGGTAGAGCATAGGCAAAGTGATGAGGATAATGGAAACGGTTTCCAAGACGCAGCCCAGGATGAGGAGGACGATATTGATGCCGATGAGGACGATCCAGCGGTTGAAGTCGCCTTCGGTAACGATGGACATCAGAGCCTGCGGTACCTGCAGTACGGTCAGGATGTAGCCGAAGAGCATAGCGCCTACCATGATGGCAAAGATCATGCAGGAGGTCTTGATGGTGGATTTCAAAATGGCCGGCATATCCATGATGGTGATGCTGCGGTACACGAAGAAGGTGATGATGAGCGCATAGACAGTGCCCACAGCCGCCGCTTCTGTCGGTGTGAAGACGCCGGTATAGATGCCGCCGATGATGATCACCGGGAGCAGGAGGCCCCAGACATTTTCGCGGAGTGCCTTCATCTTTTCCGCCGTGGATGCCTTCGCTTCTCTTGGTTTGTTCCAGGAAGCGATGACGATGTAGGCCACGAAGGCCATGGTGAGCAGCGCCCCCGGCACGACGCCGGACATGAAGAGCTTGCCCACCGATTCATCGGTGATGGTGCCATAAAGGATCATAGGAATCGACGGCGGGATGAGGATGCCCAGTGTGCCGCCGGCTGCGACGGACCCCACGACCATTTTGCGATCGTAGCCGCGTTTCAGCATTTCCGGGATGGCCATGGCGCCGATGGTGACGGCGGTGGCGACGGAGGAGCCGGAAATCGCAGCGAAGATGGCGCAAGCAAAGATGGTGGCGATGCCCAGGCCGCCGGGGAGGTGGCCCATCCATTTGCTGCCCAAGTCGAAGAGGCCGCTGCCCACCCGGCCGGTGAGCATGATCTGGCTCATGAGGATGTAGAGCGGCACGGAGGTGAGGACGTAGGAGTCCAGGGTCTTATAGGCGATGACCGGCACCTGGGAGAGGGTGGACATATCCACGAATTGGATGATGCCCAAAATCCCGGCGATGGTCAGGGTGAAGGCCACGGGCATGCCGATGATGAGGAGGACAATAATAAATAAAGCGAATCCGGCTAAGACCATTATTGTGCCTCCTTTTCATCTTCACCAAAGAAATCAGCCAGGAAGTGGTTGGCGATTTCCAAAAAGAGCAATACGAAGCCGATCAGCATGAAGCACTGGGGAATCCACAACGGCACGCGAAGGAGCGAAGGAGAAACGATTTCCATGGTGTAGCTCATGAGCATGTAGTTGGTGGACTCGGTCATGCAGACATAGATGGCAAACAGGGAGAGGAGCGAGGTGAGCACGTCAAGGCCCCGTCTCACTGCCTTCGGGAAACGAGAGTACAGGAAGTCTACGCAGATGTGGCCGTGGGTCCGCATGGTGTAGGCCATGCCGAAGAAACCGGCCAGGATCAAAAGATAGGTAGATACTTCCATGGCCCAGCTGGTGGGTTTGTGGAAAAATCCACGAGCCAGGATTTCATAGCAGATAATGAAGGCTGTCGCCAAAATAGCAAGCCCCGCAATAGCCGCAGCTCCCCCGGTGATGTATCCGAGGATTCGATTAAACATTTGATATACAGAACGCACAGACAGCCCTCCTTTATAGGGTGGTAAAAAGCGATTGGAGATTTAGTATTTAGTGATCAGTGATCAGTGATCAGTGATCAGTGATCAGTACGCTTTTGACTAAGGTGTCAGATTTGCCCAGCCCGCTCCTCTTAGTAGAGTACCAAGAGGACGGGCGGTGCCTGTTTGCATGCTCCTTACCATCCTTCCGGTAAAAATGCCAGAAGCAACACATAAAACCAGCGATAAAAACGTACTGACTACTGATCACTAATTACTAATTACTAAACCACCAGCCTCAGCAATGCCAATCTTATTTCTTCGCTGCTTTGTAGCAGTCAGCTACCAGCTGTTTACCGAAGTCGCCCTGTTCCTGTTCGAACTTAGCAATGACCGGAGCGGTAGCTTCCTGCCACAGGTGGATCTCATCCTGCGGAATGGTGTAGACGTCCATGCCTTTAGCAGCCAGCTCTTTCAAGCAGCGTTCGTCTTCGGACTTGGTTTCCTTGCGGATTTCGTCGCGGATTTCTTTGGATACTTCTTCCACCAGCTTCTGCTGTTCCGGAGAGAGCTTCTTCCAGGTGTTGTCGTTGATAGCCAGGAGGTAGCCTACATAGGAATGGTTGGTGGTGGTGAAATATTTGGATACTTCGTAAATCTTACGGGACAGGATAGCGGTCTGGCCGGAAGACTGGCCGTCGATGGTACCGTTCTTGATGGCCATGTATACTTCCGAGGAGCTCATGGTCGTCGGGGAAGCACCGAGTGCCTGGATGATGTCGGCAGAAATTTCAGAGTAGGAACGGATCTTCAAGCCCTGGAAGTCTTCCGGCTTTTCGATCTTCTTTGTGTTGTTGCAGAACTGTACGTAGCCATAGTCAGCCCAGATCAGCGGGTGTACACCCTTCTTTTCGACTTCAGCAGTGAGAGCCTTGCCCAGATCACCGTCGAGCGCATTGTCTGCGATTTCAATGGTGGGGAGGACGAATGGCAGGTCCAGTACTTTCAGTGCCGGTACAGCCATGGACCAACGAGCGGTGGAGTTCAAGCCGATATCGAGGCCGCCGCTCATGAGCGCGTCATTCATGTTCTGGTCATTGTAGAGCTGGCCCGCCGGATATACCTTCACTTCGATGGAGCCTTTGGATTTTTCATTGATTTCCTTGGCAAATTTTTCTACGCTCTTGGACAGGTGGTGTTCTGCCGGCAGCTGGTATGCCAATTTCAATTCTACCTTCTGGCCATTGCCGGAAGCGGCTTTCTTATCTCCGCCGGAGGACATGCCGCAACCTGCCATCATACCTGCCATTGCCATTACTGCTAACCCTGCAGCTGCCATTTTCATCGATTTCTTAAACATAGTCTTCTCTCCCTTTTTCAGACAAACCCATTTCTACTTTAGCTTACAGCTTCTTCTTTCCTCGAATAACGTCTGCGAGAGAGACGGCAGATTTCGCGACTACCTAACGCCTCCGACCATTTGGGGTATCAAAAAACGCCCTGATTGATAAAAATCAACCAGGGCGTAAACCTTCACGCGGTACCACCTCGCACTATACTCAGCGGCCTTGTAACGCTGCCAAACGCCATATCCTACTTGAGTTCAGATACAGGACTTGCGGACGACTCTGTGAGGACCCTCTGCTGCCTTTCACCATACGGCAGCTCTCTGCAAGAAAGCCGGTTCACTCGCTTCCGTTCATTGTCTTTATTCAGAAATTAAGCTTGAGAATAGTATACCTATCTCCTTTTCATTTGTAAAGGGGGGGTGGGAAATATTTTTTTAGCGGTGGGGTTTAGTGATCAGTGATTAGTGATCAGTGATCACTAATCACTAAACCTCTACAGTTAGCCACGCTATTTCATGTATAATGAAGCCATCACTCGTTCCCGGTTGTTTGAAAGGAAATCACTATGCAGCCCATCCATATCATCTTCGTATGCCACGGAAATATTTGCCGCTCGCCTATGGCCGAATTCATCATGAAAGACCTGGTCACAAAAAATCATGTAGCCCATCGCTTCGTCATCACCTCGGCGGCGGCGACGAGAGAGGAAATCGGATGCGACATGTACCCGCCGGCAAAGCGCATGCTCACCGCCAAGGGCGTCCCCTTCGCGAAGCACGCCGCCCATCTTTTCACAAAAGAGGAATACAAAGAAGCAGACTACGTCATCGCCATGGACAGCGAAAATTTGGAAGACCTTCACTATCTCACCGGCGGCGATCCCCAAAAGAAAGTCTCCCTCCTCCTCTCCCACGCCGGACGAAAAGGCGAAGTGGCTGACCCCTGGTACACCGGAGACTTTGAAGAGACCTACCGCGATATCATCCTCGGGTGCAGGGGACTGCTCAAGGAGCTTGGCGCTATCGGTTTAGTGATCAGTGATTAGTGATCAGTGATTAGTGATTAGTGATCAGTGATTAGTGATCAGTACGCATTTGGCTGCTTTCCCATAGCTAGGAGCTTGGAGCTGGTAAGCTCTCCCCACAAGACGCCGGGATAGATGGAGAAAGATGGCAAGCGCGCGCCTCTCTCCCCATTACCGTTATCCGTTGACCGTGTAACCGTTAACTGCGCATGCTTCGGCTAGCGGGAGCTGGCACGATAAGCCGCTACGGCGAAACAGGATGGTGCTCCATCTCCCGCCATCGCCAAAAGAGTCGGAGGGCGGTTACACGGTAAACGGTTCACGGTAGTGAGGAAAGCGGTACACGCATTGCCATATCTCCCCTACCTCCCCCGGCGTCTCGTGGGACGTGCTTACAAGCTCCAAGCTCATCGCTCAAAGCTATGAGGTCACAGGTACGCGCGCCATAACCGCCGGCTACTGAACGCAAAAAGTATACACTCTTCTCTCGCCGCTCTTTGCTTCCAAAGGGCGGCTTCTTTTTTCGCTATTCCATGCACCGTGGACAGGCGGTCGTTTTTATTTTTCACAGAAAAAGCGGATTTCCCTTTTGTTTTCTACCCTTTTCACAGCCATACCGTTTCCTTACAAAGATTTTTCCTCCTTCTTTCATTCTTGAAATATCCATGTGAATAGAGAATTCACAGAATCCACAACTGTGAATTCCTATAAGTCCTGCTCTATCCCCCACCAAATAGGGCTTTTTAGAAATTTTTGCCGTCACCCCGTTTGCATTGTTCACAGCAATTCACAATTTTCTGTGTATATCTATGATGGACACCGGCGATTTCACACGCCCATTCGATGTTTGCATCCCGCCCATTTTCACTATTCACATTTTTGTGAATAGATGTGAGTAAGTGTGTGAAATGGGAGATGGAGCGTTGAAGGGTATACTTAATGAGCGCCGGCTTCCGCTATGGTTTTAGTGATCAGTGATTAGTGATCAGTGATTAGGACGCACTTGGCTGCGTTCCCATTCTTCTTGCTTCCGCTATCTTTTTGGTAATTAGTGATCAGGACGCACTCGGCTTCGTTCCCACCCCTCTTGCTTTCGCTACCAGTTTAGTAGTCGGTGGTCGATAGTCAGGACGCATTTGACTGTAGCGTCAAATGCGTCCTGATCACTGATCACTAAACCGCCAGCCCCACAAAAAAAATATTTTTGTAATGCCCTTCCCCTCCCGCGCGTATAAGAAGCAAAGGAGGGCTATAGCATGACGGATATTCGATTTGATTTCAGTAAAGTCTCCCGAGTCAAAGACAGCCTTCGCGCGCATTTGCTTGAGCAGTATGCCTTTGTCCAAAGCCACCGCCAGATCTTAACGGACGATTCGCTGGACTACGCCTCGGCTGCCGGCACGGCTACGGCGCCTATGAAAGATCCGGGAAAAGTAGTGATTAGTGATTAGTGATTAGTGATTAGGGGTCAGTGGTCGGGACGCATTTGGCTGCTTTCCCATAGCTTTGAGCTTGGAGCTTGGAGCTGGTAAGCTCTCCCCACGAGACGCCAAAAGAGATGGAGAAAGATGGCAAACGCGCGCACCTCTCTCCCCACTACCGTGAACCGTTTACCGTATAACCGTCCTCCGCCTCTTTGGGTGATAGCGGGAAATGGAGCGCCGCCCTGTTTCGGCATAGCGGCTTATCGTGCCAGCTCCCGCTAGCCGAAGCATGCACGGTGAACGGTTACTCGGTAAACGGATAACGGTAGTGGGGAAAGCGGTATGTGCGCTGCCATATCTTCTCTAACTCGCCCGGCGTCTCGTGGGACGGGCTTACCAGCTCCCAGCTCTTAGCTATGGGAAAGCAGTCAAACGCGCCGGCCTATTTCAAAACTCGCGGCGCTTTATAATTTGTGCGCCGCACCACCCCTTGCCCCCTGAACCCTGAACCTTGAACCCATTCAGAAAAAACTTTCGCGCACTATTTGCCACACAAGCAGTAGGCTTTCAAACTTTTCCGCAAATAAAAAACGCTGTGATTTTTTCACAGCGTTTTTTGTTTGTGCAAAGTGAGCGAGCTCGAGATCTTTATTTCTGATCTCTCATCGCCCCACCTCTCATTCTTATTTCTTTTCTTCACCTACCGGGAAATCCTGGAGGGCGTCGTAGCCTTCTTCGCCGGTGCGGATCTTCACGGCGTTGTCGATGGTGGAGACGAAGACTTTGCCATCGCCGTACTTGCCGGTGTAGAGCGCTTTCTTCGCCACTTCGATGACGGTTCTCGGGGAAATCTTGGATACTACGATGTCGATGCGAATCTTCGGCAGGAGTTTGGCGGAGACAGCCGCGCCGCGGTACATCTGGGTCTGTCCTTTTTCAAGGCCGTAGCCCAAAGCTTTGGTGACGGTCATGCCGGTGATGCCGATGGCTTCCATGGAGGCTTTGAGGATTTCGAAGCGTTTATCCGAAGTGATGATGGTGACGCAGTAGAGGCGGTGTCCATCGGCCGGCAGTTCTTTCGGCACGATCTTTTCCACTTCTTCTTTCTTGGTGAGCGGTACTTCCACCGCATCTTCCGGTGCTTTGCCGGCTTCGATGGCTGCGGTGGTGGTGTCCGGTGCCATCATGAAGTCTGCATACGCGGAGACGAGGCCGTGTTCTTCAAAGTCGAGGCCGTTGATTTCTTCTTCCGGAGTGACACGCAGGCCGATGGTGGCTTTGATGAGGCGGAAGACGATGTTCATGGCGATGAATACGTAGATAGCGACCACCACAACGCCGAGGATCTGGATGAAGAGGAAATCCGGATTTCCTGTGTAGAGGAGGCCATCTTCTACAGCGAAGACGCCGGTCAAAATGGTACCAAGAGCACCGCAGACGCCGTGAGCGGCGATAGCGCCGACAGGGTCATCGATTTTCAGTTTCTGATCAATGAATTCGATAGCGTAAACGATCACAAGGCCGGCGATGAGGCCGATAGCGAATGCGCCGGGTACGGAGACTACGTCAGTGCCGGCGGTGATAGCTACGAGGCCTGCCAGGCCGCCGTTCAAGGTCATGGACACATCAGGCTTGCCGTATTTCACCCAAGTGAGAAGCATGGCAGCCACGGCGCCGGTAGCAGCGGCCATATTGGTGGTGACCATGATGCTGCCGACAGAGAGGATGGTGTCGTCACCGGTCATGGAGACGGTGGAGCCGCCATTGAATCCGAACCAGCCCATCCACAGGATGAACATGCCCAGGCATGCGAGGGTGATGGAGTGGCCCTGGATAGCGTTGGCGCTGCCGTCTTTATTGTACTTGCCGATACGAGGTCCAAGGATGGAGGCGCCCACCAATGCGCAGACGCCGCCGACCATGTGCACGCAAGTAGAGCCGGCGAAATCATGGAATCCCATTTCTGCCAGCCATCCGCCGCCCCAGATCCAGTGGCCGGAAATCGGATAGACCAGAAGGGAAATGGCTACGGAATAAATGCAGTACGCAGAGAATTTCGTGCGTTCAGCCATGGCACCGGAAACGATGGTAGCAGAAGTCGCACAGAAGACCGTCTGGAAGAAGAGGTATACCAGCGGAGGATAGCCTGCGTCGCCGGTGTCGTAATTCATGACGAAGAGATCCGGCGTGCCGATGATGCCGCCGATGTCTTCCCCAAACATGAGGCCGAAGCCCAAGAACCAGAACACGATGGTCCCCAAAGAAAAGTCCATGAAATTCTTCATGACGATGTTGCCCGCATTCTTCGCGCGGGTCAGCCCGGTCTCTACCATCGCAAAGCCCGGCTGCATAAAGAATACCAAGATAGCCCCCAAGAGGACCCAGGTGGTATCTACGGCAGAGTACTTGTCTGCCCCCTCAGCCGCCATGGATAATGACGGACTTGCCAGCGCCGCCATCAAAAGCGGCCAGGAAAATTTCAGCTTTTTCATTACACCAGATCCCTTCTTAGGAAATACGGCGGGGAGAGTGGGGAAGAACGCTATTGGCTTAGTGATCAGGGGGCAGTGGTCAGTGATTAGGGCGCATTTAAATGCTGTCCCATACCTCTCGCTTCTGCTATCGATTTTGATAGTCAGTAATCAGGATATGTTTTCTTAACGGTCAAACGCGTCCTGATCACTAATCACTAATCACTGATCACTAAACCTCCACCGTTCCTTTCCCCTTCTCCCTGCATAGACAAAGCCCGGGCGATTGCCCGGGCCTCTTTGTCCAAAAGAAAAAGTCCGACTCATTGAGCCGGACCGCTTTGTCCATCTATGCAGTTGCCATTCATTCTTAATATGTGTATAGGATACTGCTAAGTCGCCCATCCGTCAAGGGGGATTTTTGAAAAATGGAGATAGATGCGGCATGGTTGGATGAGGAAATGAGATAGGGGAAATAGTGATCAGCGATTAGTGATCAGTGATCAGGACGCATTTGACTGCTGCCTCACTACCGTGTAACCGTTCACCGTATAACCGTTAACCGTGCATGCTACTGCTAGCGAGCCGTGAGATGATAACCTCTTGCACAGAAGGTATATCACTCCATGGCTCGTTATCAGTAAAAGAACCGGTAAACGGTTACACGGTAAGCGGTTCACGGTAGTGGGGAAGCAGCCAAGTGCGTGAGGGCTACCGACTACTACTCCCCCTAGCGTCACTCCCCCATTCCTTTGACTCCCGTCATCGTTTTTCGTAATCAGTAATCAGCAAGCCGCTTCTATAGTTTCCTCACAAATTCAGTTCTTTAAAAAGTTCCTCCACCGGCCGACTCTTTCGGCCGCTTTTCAAATATTCCTCATAAGCCTCATCATATAAAGCACGGTCACACTCGTCCTCGATTTTTTCAAAAAGAGATGGCTTCGTAGATTCTGAAACAAAAAAGTCATTCTCCTCTGCATAGCTCTCCGCCGGATTTCTTTCCTCTTCGTTCATGCGGATAGAAACACTCATGTCATCATCCCCTTCCTGTATTCCGATGCACTACAGATCAATACGTTTGGCAAGGATGAAAAATTGAAATAGCATCGCTTTATAATTTGATGCGACGCACCCCGTTCTTCAGCCTCGGCTCCTCATTGCCCGCTTCAGTTCTTTCATCTAACTCCTCACCGGGAGTCTCACTTCCCCCTGCCAGCGCCTCAGCACTACGTTCTGCGGGCTCTGTTTTATTTCTTGTCTCTCGCTCCTCCATCTTCCTCAGCCTCTCAATCCTCTTATCCGTATCCGGATGGTCGTTCCAGAGGGAGGAGAAGAAGCCGGATTGCTGGTTGCCATAGGCTGCTTCGATTTTGTAAAAGGCTTCGATCAGCTGATTTCCCAATCCGATCTCGGCGGCGTAGGCATCGGCTTCGTACTCGTGGCCGCGAAAGCCGTAGGCGTTCAGAAGGGAGAGAGGGATTTGGAGGAGATTTGTCATGAAGGTGTGAGTCCAGGTGATGAAGATAATCCACAGCGCCACGATCCAGCCCACGAGGGGAATCCAGGTGATAAGGCGGCTGGCGATGGCGAGGAAATTGTAGACGAAGCAAATGACGCCGCCAAACCAGCTCATGCCCACGATGGCCAGCCGCACCATGGTGTGATGATGCTGCAAGTGTCCCATCTCGTGCGCGAGAATCCCTTCGAGCTCCCGGTCATCCAGCTGCTCCATGGCGCCGGTATTCACCACGATGTGCCGCGCGCCCAGAGCGCAGGCATTGATACTGGCATCCTCCATCACGTAGAGCTTAAAGAAATGCGGATCTCCCAAGTGGCCCCTTCGGCAAATGTCAGCGAGGAGCCGCGCCAAGCGGTCGTAGGAAATCCCTGTAGCACTTCGCCCGCCCATGGACCACACCAGCTGCCCCTGCATGATCCCAAAACCGGAAAAGACCACAGGCAAAAGGATGGAAGCCACTGCAAAGTACGTCACCAGCTCCCACTCATTTCCCGCCGGAAATAAAATGGTATCGCAAAAGGGCTGGGCCATGGAGAACATGACCCACCAAAAGAAAAAGTCGATCACAAAATTCACACCGAAGGAGAGGAGAAGTAGAAATAGAGATAGAAACATAAGCGCGCCTCCTTTTTCTATATTATAGGGAGGTTTCCGGAAGGGTTCAAGGGATAGAGGATAAGGGATAAGGCGCGCGTACCTGCTTCCTCACTACCGTGTGCCGTTTACCGTGTAACCGTTAACTGCCCCCTTTTGACGCAATGCTGTTAAACTAAGGATTTTATGCTAAGGTTTAGCATCGATTTGTTACTCTGGCCCTACGTGAGTAGACCCTTGGAGAAGGGTCGCCCGATAGGGCCGGATAGAAATGCGCCATAGGCGCATGCTCAGCACTAGCCTAAAGCATGCCGAGGTTTGCGTAAGGCTTTGCATGATACCGCTACTGCTGGTTATGCGCCTATGGCGCATTTCTATCCTCCGCTATCGCGCGCCCCTTCTCCAAGGGGCTACTCTCTAACGCTTACGTAACATTGTGATTCTACCTGCTGGTATTTAGCTGCTTTTGCCTGCTGACTCCATTGAAGCTCCAAGCTCCAAGCTCATAGCTCCTAGCTATGAGGAAGCAGTCAAACGCGTTTTCATCGTCTCATCGCCACTAAAAAACTCCCCACCACAAAGGTGAGGAGTTTCTATTTCACAAATCAGAATGCCGGTACCAGGCCGTCGCTGAAGTTGTCGTTGATGTACTTCTTCACGTCTTCGCTCTGGAAGATCTTTACAAATTTCTGGTAGGTCGGGTTGTCCTTGTCTGCTTCTCTTGCTGCGATGATATTGACATAAGGGGAGGTGTTGTCTTCGCAAGCCAGGGCGGTCTTCGGGTCCAGGTTCGCAGACTTCGCATAGCCGGCGTTGATGACGGAGATGTCTACATCATCCAAGGAACGCGGGAGCTGCGGCGCTTCGAGCTCGATGATTTCCAGTTTCTTCGGATTTTCCACGATGTCGGTGACTACGGCTTTGGTGGGGTCCGTGCCTTCTTTGAGCTTCAGGAGGCCCTGGCGATCCAGGAGCAGCAGCGCGCGGCCGCCGTTGGAGGGGTCGTTCGGGATGGAAACCTTAGCGCCGTCCGGCAGGTCTTTGATGTCTTTGAGCTTATTGGAGTACACGCGGAGCGGTGCCAGGTAGGTGTTGCCGATGGAAACGAGCTTGGTGCCGTTCTTTTCATTGAAGGCCTGCAGGAACGGGCCGTGCTGGTGAGAGTTCAGATCGATGTCGCCGGCAGCGAGAGCAGAGTCCGGAGCCACATAGTCGCCGAAAATTTTCAGATTGACCTTGAGGCCTTCTTTTTCTGCATTCTTAGCCACGTACTCCATCACCTGTTCGGAGTAACCGGCGGTGATGCCTACGGTGATTTCTTTCTTTTCAGCCGGAGCCTTGGCTTCCTTCTTTTCGTCTCCGCAGCCGGAAATAGCACCAGCGAGCGCGAGAGCGGCCAAGGACAGGGCGATGGTTTTTGTAAATTTCATAATGACTTCCTCCTTTTAGGAAATATAAATGGTACCGCTTTCGGTTTAGTAATTAGTGGTCAGTGATCAGTGATCAGTTCTTGCTTACCGCTAGTAGAAACTGGAGACATTTTCCTTCCTGAAAAAAGAAATATGCCAGCTCCCACTACAAACAAACACGTCCTGATTACTAATCACTAATCACTGATCACTAAACCGATAGCCCCAAGCATGCTCCCCTACACCTTCCCGATGGCGATCGACAGCACCCCTTCTGCGTAGGGCGCCAGTTCGTAGGGCTGGTAGAGGGCGTAGACCACATGGTTCTTGCCTACATAGAAATTGTAGGGGAGTTCCTTGACGGTGTGTTCCGTGAAGAGTTGGATATTCTTTTTCTTCGCCGTCACTTCGATGCACTGGTTCACGTCGTAGACGGTGAGGTCCGGCAGCAAATCGGAGAGAGAAATCAGCTCGCCGGTGTCCGAGAAATTGAGTCCCTGAGCGAAGGTAAGGCCGTGGGCCTCACCGGCCGAGAGGGTCTGGCGGACGATGACGATGCTGGTGATGCCTTGCACGTTATTGATGTAATTCCCGATAAGCCCTTCGTGCCAAATCATCCAGCCCAAAGTCTCATTGGTTTCATTGGCTTCCTTCACGGAAGCGAGGAATTCCGTCTTCTCCCGCGCGATGGCCGCATTCACTTTGCCGGAGAATTCTTCATTGTTCCCCCGCGTCACCAGGTAGGGACTCCGCATGGTGGCATTGCCGTCCTGGAAATCATCGGTCCGAAAAGCCCCGGACTTCTCCGACGCCGTGATCCCAAGCCCCGGCCAAAGGGACGCCTCGGACGGCACAGCGGCCAAAGAGAATAGCGAGGCCAAAGCCATGGCCGCTATCATTTTTGAAAATTTCATGATGCACGCTCCTTTCGTTCCCTCTATTATAGCGAGATTACGGGCAGGTGGCTAGGGTTTTTCGTAGTCGGTGGTCGGTGGTCGGTAGTCAGGGGCGCGTTTGGCTTTCACGTCAGCTCTGCATGCACACCGCTATTGGTGATGGATCCCTCGGCTACGCTCGGGATGACG
>CAVEMF010000021.1:0-14058 GCA_963616715.1 Ruminococcus bromii
ACGCTTACGAAACCTACCTGGCATACAAAGCCTTCTTCGAAAGCAAATAAGGAAATAGAAAAAACAGAGCTGGCGTGGCCGGCTCTGTTTTTGTTTAGTGAGCAGTGATCAGTGATTAGTGATCAGGGGCGCGATTTTCGCTAGTGCATACTTGGAGATGCTTCGTTCTTACAAAAGGAAATCGCGTCCTGATTACTGACCACTGATCACTGACTACTAATTCGGTAGCGGAATGAAAACAAAACTCTTCGCCACAGGAAATCGCGCCCAGATCACTGACCACTGACTACTAATTCGATAGTGGTATGAATACAAAACTCTCCGCAAAAGGAAATCGCGCCCTGATCACTGATCACTAATCACTGATCACTTCACCTCTACAGTTGATTACTGCTGAATCCCATTTGACACCATATTTCCTTTTGCTATATACTATTAAATATGCCCATTACAGGGGGAAGAACTTAGTAGAACTTAGATTGAAGAAAAGAGGCAATTGTCATGGCAGAAATGCAGCGTACCCTGGTCACTAGAGAAGGCCTTGAAAATATGCAGAAAGAGTTGGACGAACTTCGCAGTGTCAAACGTGCGGAAGTAGCCCAGCGTTTAAAAGAAGCCATTGCCATGGGCGACCTTTCCGAAAACTCCGAATACGATGAAGCGAAGAACGCCCAGGCTTTCCTGGAAGGCCGTATCCAGGAATTGGAACAGCAGATCCGCACCGCCCAGGTCATTGAAAAAGGCAAAAAGAACCGCGTAGACGTAGGCTCTACCGTTCTCATCGAAGACCTGGAAGAACATCTGCAGGAAGAAGTCACCATCGTAGGTAGCACCGAATCCAATCCTTTCGAAGGCCGTATTTCCAATGAATCCCCAGTAGGCCGTGCTCTCGTAGGCGCCAAAGCTGGCGACATTGTGGAAGCTGACGCACCGAATGGCGTATTGAAATACAAAGTCATCGAAATCAAAGAAAGCAAATTGTAATTCAACTTTTTGCGACAGTTGGCATGCTGACGGATTGGCGCAAAGGGTTCGGGGTTCAAGTATTTAGGTTCAAGGGGAGGTGCGGCGCACAAATTAGGAAGCGCCGCAACTTTGAAAAGTCGACATACAATTTCATATTTCAAAACTCACGCCGCTTTTTAATTTGATGCGGCGTACATTCCCTTGAACCTTGAACCTTGAACCCTGAACCTTTTAGCGGAATCGCTTTGAGGTCAACTGAATAAGATAAGTTAAGCAAATATTTTTGCATGAATCGGCATTCCCGGTAGAGAAGTGGTCTGTACCGGGTGCCTTTTTGTGCTGTATAGATAGCGAGGAAATTATGGCAGACAACAAGAACCAGAACAATGGACCGAAGCTGAATGACCAGATGCTGATCCGCCGCGAAAAGCTGGAAAAGATTCGCGCTCTCGGCGTAGAACCCTATGGCCAGAAGTTTGACTGGGACCATCATGCACAGGATATCAGAGACAATGCAGACCAGCTGGAAAAAGAAGAAACCCATGTCCGCATGGCCGGCCGCATTATGATTCGCCGCGGCCAGGGCAAGACCGCTTTCTGCGTGCTTCGCGACCAGACCGGCGATATGCAGCTCTATTTCAGAAAAGATGAACTTTCTGAAAACGAATGGGCTCTCTTCAAATTGGTAGACTTGGGCGACATCCTGGGCATCGAAGGCGTGGTATTCAAGACCCACACCGGCGAGCTCACTGTCCGCGTCGTTCATTTCACCATGCTTTCCAAGTCCCTGCGTCCGCTGCCGGAAAAATGGCACGGCCTCACCGACAAGGAACAGCGCTATCGCCAGAGATACTTAGACCTCATGGTCAACCCGGAAGTCAGAGACACCTTCGTAAAGCGTGCCGCTATGATGCGCGCCATTCGCCAGTGGTACACCGACCATGGCTTCCTGGAAGTAGAAACCCCGGTGCTGCAGCCACTCTATGGCGGCGCCAATGCGAAGCCATTCACCACCCATTTCAATGCGCTGGACATGACCATGTACATGCGTATCGCACCGGAACTCTACCTGAAGAGACTTCTGGTAGGCGGCTATGAAAGAATTTTCGAAATCACCAGAAACTTCAGAAACGAAGGCATGGATACCCGCCACAATCCGGAATTCACCGCCATCGAAACCTACCAGGCTTATGGTGATATCGAAGACGTGATCAACCAGACCGAACAGATTGTAGAAGCCTGCGCTCTGGCTGCTTACGGCACCACCAAATTCGTTTATGAAGATACGGAAATCGATGTGAAGGCTCCCTGGCCGCGTCTCACCATGGCAGAAGCCGTAAAGAAATACACGCCAAACCATGAAGACTTCGACGCTTGCGAAACCATCGAAGACGCTCGCGCTATCGCTGATCGCCTCCATGTCGAATACACCGAATTCGACGGCTTCGGCAAAATCCTGGCAGAATGCTTCGATGCATATGCGGAAGAACACCTGATCCAGCCGGTACACATCACCCGTCACCCCATCGAAGTGTCCCCGCTCTCCAAGCTGGACCCCACCGATGATCGCTACACCATCCGCTTCGAATCCTACATCTACGGCCGCGAACTGGCCAATGGCTTTTCCGAATTGAATGACCCCATCGACCAGCGCCAGCGTTTCGAGATGCAGGTAGAAGAAAGAAAACACGGCGACGACGAAGCGCATCCGATCGATGAAGATTTCCTCACCGCTCTGGAATACGGCATGCCACCGACCGGCGGCCTGGGCATCGGCCTCGACCGTCTCTTCATGCTCATGACCAACTCCTCCAGCATCAGAGACATCCTTCTCTTCCCGGCTATGAAACCGGAAACCGCGCTGGAAAAGAAAGTAGCCAAAGCAGCTGAAGAAGCAGCCGCTGACATTGCCGAGGCAGAAGAAGCCATCGACTTCTCCAAAGTAGAAATCGAACCGCTCTTCCAAGACTTCGTAGACTTTGACACCTTCAGCAAATCCGATTTCCGCGCTGTAAAGGTCAAGGAATGTGTGGCTGTACCGAAGAGCAAAAAGCTCCTGCAGTTTACTTTGGACGACGGCACAGGCACCGACCGCACCATCCTCTCCGGCATCCATGCCTTCTATGAACCGGAAGAACTGGTAGGCAAGACCCTGATCGCCATCGTGAACCTGCCGCCAAGAAAGATGATGGGCATCGAATCCTGTGGCATGCTCCTCTCGGCTATCCACAATGAAGAAGGCGAAGAAAAACTCCACCTCCTCATGGTGGACCGCCACATCCCCGCCGGCGCTAAGCTGTATTAATTTATGAAATACAACCCCCCGTTCCTCGAAAGAGGTGCGGGGGTTTTGTATTGAGACGATGAGACAATGAGAACGTGCTTGGCTGCTTTCCCACTACCGTTGCCCGTGAACCGTATAACCGTTATCAGTCCTATCTCCCTCTGCAGTCAGCAAGCACGGTGAACGGTTATGCGGTAAACGGTTCACGGATGTGAGGCAGCAGTCAATCGCGCGAGGGCCATCGACCACCGACTACTCGATCCCCATGACAATAGGTAGCCCTCTACCTTTGTATAATGAGGACAATAGGAGGTGGATGGTATGGAGAATATTTTTTTATATATCATGAGCGCTATCATTGTATTTATTGGATGGTACGGTTTTCCTTTTCTCTTTATGTATTCAGTTAGATTTTTCTCTTCTTTCATGGATAACGTGCGTAGAGGAAATTGGAAGAAATTGATCGTTGGCTTTGCCATATATGGGGTTATTATATTTGCGTATTGTTGGTGCTTTGACTTTTTCGGTCTGCGCTCTTCGTCAGCTCCGCGTTATCACAGTGCTCCTAGCCTGCAGTATACTCCGGTATCCACAAAGCCGGCGCGTTATTACGATGAAAATAGCGAAGAGGAAGAAGAGGAGGAAAGGAGCGATGAAGGAATCTTTGAGGAGGAAGATGACTATCCTCCGGATATCCCCGGCGTCTATGAGGTCTATGGCCGAACGGTGAGGGTCGTCGAAGTACGGCATAGCAGATGGACCGAGCCGGATTATCGCGTAGAGGAAATCGATGAGGATTATGATGCTTATGAGCACAGCCATCGATGAGCAATAAAAAAGCAATGACTTTCAAGGCCATTGCTTTTTTATTGGACCCGTCACTGTCTTACGGGGAAAGCTTACAAGCTCTTAGCTATGACGAAGCAGCCAAACGCGCCCTGATCACTGATCACTAATCACTGATTACTAAACCTCCATCGTCTCTCCTGCTATCGCCACAAACTGCTGCAAGAGCTTCCACTGGGCGTTTTCTTCTTTCCAGCCGAAGCGGATGGGGTATTTGGTGCCGGAGGAGAAGTGGAGGATTTCCATTTCTTGCAGCTCTTCGGGAGTGAGGGTGGCTTGGTGGAGTGCGTCGGGGGAGAAGCAGGCGCCTTGGGCTTGGACGCAGCAGTCCAGGAGCATTTCTATATTGTGAGAACGGCACTTCACCCAAGGGATCAGGTCTGAGCGGCGGAGGAGGTTCTCTGCGATGCGGCCCATGATGTCATTGGGGTAGCCCAAGAGGAACGGGCAGTTTGCCAAGGGGCGCAGGTCCTCGTCTTCGAAAACCTTTTGGAGTTTATTTTTGAAATCCTTGCTGTATAGTTTTTGGAGGAGCCGCTTGGGGAGGAGGAGCACCACTTCCTCTTCATAAAAGACTTTTGTCTGCACGCCGGGGATGTGCTCGGACAGGTCGCCGATCATAAGGTCTGTGTCGCCGGCGAGCAAGGAATTTTTCAAAGCTTCATTGGTGTCTTCCTGGATTTCTAAATTCACCAAAGGATAGGCTTCTTCAAATCGCTTAATGATTTCCGGGAGCAGGATGCGGCCGCGGGTCATGGCGACGCCGATGCGAAGGGTGCCGCGCTTTTCATGGGCCCGGTCGGCGAATTCATTCACCATGGCGCGGTAGTTGCGGTGGAAGGAAATAGCGTAGCGCTCGAAGGCTTTCCCTTCTTCTGTGAGTTCCAAGGGCACGTGGCGCACAAAGAGCCGAAAGCCCAGCTCCCTTTCCAAGGCGGCGATCTGTCCGCTCAAGGTCTGCTGGGTGATGTGCAGCTTCTCCGCCGCTCGGGTGAAGCTACGCTCCGTGGCGGTGGCGAGAAAGTAATTGATGTTTTGAAAATTCATGATTTCCTCCTGTTGCTTTTCTTGTATTATAAACGGTGAGCGGCCAATGGCATAGAGGAAATAAAAAGACCTCGCGGTCTCTGTCAATTGCAACAGAGATCGCGAGGTTTTTCTTTTTTGAGATCGTACCATCATCCGCCCTACGGGCACCTTCTTCAGGGAAGAAGGCATCAGTGGAAATCAAACCATCATCCGCCCTACGGGCACCTTCTTCCCAAAGAAGGCTTTACTCCTTTTCGCCTTTCGTCTGCGCGTAGAGTTTGAGGAGGCTGGATTCCATGATGTTGTTATCCGGGATGGCGGGCTTTACGGTGTGGAGTACCACAGCGTGGTCGGTGCCGGGGACGGAGAGGAGCATGTGCTGGCACCATACGAAGCCATTGGGCGTCAAGGTGCGGAAGAAGTCTATGAGATTTCCATCGGGGCTTCTGGCTAAGCGGAAGCGGAGGGTCTCGGGATCTATGAATTTCTTGAGTCGTTCCTGGTCGTCTTTATAGATGCGGAGTTTCGCCATGCAGGCTGCCTTTTTGCGCAGGCAGTAGGACCGATTGATTTGGAACTGGTGGTAGCACTTCCAGGAGACCATGGGCTCGCATGTGCCTCGCTCCAGATCGATGATGACTACCGAATTGTACAGCCGATAGATATCCTGGGCGAGACCGTCCACTTTGAGCTGCTCCATGTGGATAGCGTTGTTTGTGATATTGAGAAGCTGGGCATCCAGGAGGCTTCGGCCCTGGTAGTGGGCGATGCATTTCACTTTGAGCCACAGGTATTGGTCATTCAGCGTGTAGGTCATGGCGTAGGCCCGGTCCGAGGTGAGGACCTTTTTCACCAGGCGGTCGATGCGCTGCATGACGATGCTGCCCGGCTTATTCATGCGTGATTCGCTTTCGTGAAGGGTATGGGCACCTACGGAGTCTAAGACTTTCTTGTAGGCTTCGCTGGCGAAGAGGAAATGGATCTTCTGGTGGCTATCACATTCAGCAAGGGCCCGGGATTTGTTGGTGATGAAATTCATTTCACCGGCCTTCGCATAGTAGGCGGCCATTTCTTCATTTTCCACCGGGATGCCCTGGGCTTTGATGTGCTCGCTCATTTCCTCGAAGGGAAGCGGGCGGCCGAAGTAGTAGCCCTGGATTTTTTCGCAGCCGATGGATTTCAGGAATTCGTATTGTTCCTCTGTCTCCACGCCTTCCGCGAGGGTGCGGATGCCGATATTCTTCGACATCTGCACGGTGGACTCGATGATGTCCTTGGACCTTTGGGTAAAGTTGGAGAGGAAGGCCATGTCGATTTTGAGTTCGTCGAAGTGGTAATCCTTCAGCGCATTGAGAGACGAGTAGCCGCTGCCGAAGTCGTCCATCCACACCTGGTATCCGGCGGCGCGGAAGCGGTCGAGGATGATGCGGATTTCTCCGGCGTCCTGCACAAACATGCTCTCTGTGATTTCTATGCACAGGAGCGAGTGGGGGATGCGGTACTCGTCAGCGATGCGCTCGATTTCTTCATAGATGTCGCAGGTGAGGAAGTCCATGCGGGACAGGTTGAAGGAAATCGGGACCGTGGGAAGGCCATCGTCCAAGCGCTGACGTTGTCTTTGGCAAATGAGCTCTAGGATGTGAAGGTCCAGCTTGTAGAGCTGGCGGCTATTTTCCAAAGGCGGGATGAATTCGCTGGGATTCAGGAATCCATAGACCGGATCCACCCACCGCGCCAAGGCTTCGAGGCTGCAGAGGGTCTTGGAAATAGAGCGGATCACCGGCTGGAAATAGACTTTGATATATCCTTTTTCGCAGGCTTCGTCCAAGTGGTCGATCACATAGTCGCCGATGACCACCGAGCGCTGCACGGTAGGGGTGTAGCGGCAGCTGTAAATGTCTAGGCGATTCTTGATGCTGTCGCAGGCCACCTTGGCCAAGTCGCAGGCCCGGCTGGGGTCGGTCTCGTTGTGATCCACATGGTACAGCCCGATTTTCATTTCCAAAGGCGTCTTCATCTTTACCGAGAGAAGCTGCTTGTGCACATCGATGACACGGTTTTGCAGATCCACGTCATAGGTGAGCACGGCGAAGTGGTCATCGGAGAAGCGGGAAATGAAATCATTGGGGAAGGCGGTCTTCAAAAGCTCAGCGATGCGCTGCAGCAATTCGTCGCCGGCCTCCAAGCCGAAGCGGATGTTGTAGGATTTGAAATGACACAGGTTGAAATACAAAATCGCAATGGGCGGCGCGCTGGGATTCAGGCCATTCAGCTTGAACCATTTCAGTGCGTACTCCAGGAAGCGGCGCTGTCCCGGAAGGCCGGTGAGTCGGTCGGTGGAGTAGGTGAGGAATTTCGCCTCTGAGTCCACAGCAAATACGTAGTACACCGGTCCTAAGTCCGGGTGCTTCACCAGGCGGCAGAAAATTTCCATGTAGCGGTTCTGATTTTTTCTGGTGATGGCTTTGAAATCCACAAAGCACACCGGGCCGCTTTGGGTCTGCATCTCGATTTCCCGGAAAAGCCGCTCCCGATCCGCGGGAACCACCAGGGCGTCGAAGCTCCTTCCTCTTTCCTCCCACAGGCTATCCAAGTTTTCATAGCCTATCATAGCGAGGAATCGGTCATTGGCGTAGAGCAGCTCGTGCTTCTCACTTGCTCGATAAATAAAGACGCCGCCGGGCATGTGATTCAGTACGCCGTCTAAGTGTGCTTGATTTAAAATGTCTTGTGTCACGTCTTTATTCATGGGGAGTCACCTACTTTCGTGAGGGGAGAAACTGTTGGGGAGTTAGTGATCAGTAATTAGGACGCATTTAGCTGCTAGCTCTATTTCTGCCAAGACCGCCAGAGATTTGGTAATCGATAGCGGTCAGCTTGCTACATGAATCGACAAGCCAAGCGCGCCCTGATCACTAATCACTGACTACTGATCACTAAATCATACCTTATGGAAATACTCGATTGCCCCGATGGTGACGCCGCTTTGGAAAAGGGGCTCGGTGTGCACCAAGACGGAGACGCGTTTGCCTTCTCTACTTTTCAGCCACACCACTTTTTCGCGGGACTGGCCGTCGAAGATGGTGGCCACCAGGGGGCACATGGTCTGGCACAGGTGGGTGCCTTCTTCGTCGATGTGGTCGAGGCCGCCTTCGAAGCAGTGCTTGCCTATCATTTCTTCGGCGGTGTAGCCGCTGATGCGCTCGGCGCTTTTACTCCAAAAGAAAATACTGCGCTCTGTATCGACGCAATACACGCCATAGGGCATCTCATCAATGATTTTTTCAAAAAGTTCCAGTTTTGTGATATCCATAGGATGGCCTCGATTCACCACTGAAAATAGCAGCATCAAATCGGTCAATGGATCGCCATATTTCCTTTCTGTCTACTGCTATGCATAATCTATATGTAAAACTTCCTCTATAGAATAAATTAGAATCTTGTAGAAATCAAGGAATTTTTGCGAAAAAAATAAAATTTATACGCATGTATGATAACGTTATGAAATGCGTAAGAATTTATAAATGCGTCTTTACAAGAATCATCGAAAATAAATGGGAAAATAGGATTCTAAAAATGGGGCATCAGAGGGAATGGTCTCTGACGGCCGAAAATATCGATATCTTTCAGTCGGGAGAGCGCGACCTTGGATGAACGGATTGGGAAGCAGTTGCAGGATTTCATGGAAAAAACGAGTACGCGCATCCCCCTCAGCGAGAATCGAGAAAAATAAATGAAATATAAAATGCGTTCCGATACATCTAATGTGGGGGGAATAGGGGGAGCGTTGTAAACTTTACAGGCGGGGGAAATACAAGTAAAATGAATGCGAATGTAACTCTTAAAGAGTGTCTGATATATATCAAGAGAGTGGTAGGTTAGGAGATTTCCTGATGAACAAAACGGGAGTGGCTCTGGGGCTGGCGCTTTGCGCTTCGCTATGTGGCATGCAGAGCGAAGCCAAGGATATCAATCCTATGGAGCAACACAAAAAAAATATCCGGCAGCAAGTGGAAGAGGAAATGCGAAGCCGGGAGGTCATGAGCGATGCGCGGGCAGAAGATGCGAGAGCTTTGGGGAGAGAGCTGCTCCTTGCCGGCGGGGGACTTAGTGAAAAAATTAAAAAGGATATCGGCGAATTGGCGGTGCAGGACGCGCAGGCTCGGGTGATAGAGAATATCCCCATCAATAAAGCCCGCGCCGCTTTGTCGTCGGCTGCAGGCAGCTACGAAGATCTGAAGATGCGCTATGGGGTGCGTCGCAAAATGCTTCCGGCTTGGAGCGGAGAGCTGGCAAAGCAGCGAGAGGAGCTTTCCCAAATCGGTGGCACTACACCCAAACCGCCGGAAGGCGCGGCCTATGCGAAGGCTTACGATGAAGCGTATCGAGCTCGCGAGAAAGTGCTGCTCTTCTATCAGGGCGAGCATGACCCGGATCAGCTATCGCCATACCAGAAGGCTGCAGACAATGCGTCTCTCGCTTTTTATGAGGAAGCCTATAGCCATGCCATGAGTCTGGCGGGCGGCAAGGCAGAAGGCGAAGTGCCGGCGGTGAAGTATGCCAAGACGGAGCTTCTGGCCATGGATGATGAGATCCAGGTGGCCATCATGGGGAAGCGCTTGGAGAATGCGAAGGTCACCTACGAGGATGCGATCCGCGCGTACGAAAAATTATATGCCAAGGAAATCAGCCGCTGCATGAATAGCGGCAATGGATTCCTCTTCGTCAATGGTGGCATCGGCGCGGCTGCGCCCACGTACCAAGCGCCTACTTACGCCGCGCCTGTGGCCGCGCCATCGACCCCTATTTCCTCAGCGGGAAATGGAAATGTAGAGGCCGCGTCGGTGAGCTCTGGGGTGGTCGTGCCCAGCACGCCATTCCTGGTGCCGGCCAGCGAGAGCGACCGCGACGATATGCGGCGTAAACTGAAGGATGTCATGTCGTCCTTGTCGTCCGACGACTGGGGACGCCTGGCGGCGCGCCGCGCTGAGTATGCCAATGAGCTTTCGGGGCTTGGCTACTTCGATGAAGAGTCCTCTATGGCGCAGGCCGCATCGTCGGCGAAGCCGCCGACGGTGCCCACAGAGACCTTCCGCATCGATGGGGAAGCGCGCCTCGACTACGGCGCCCATCATGGCTACAAAGCCATCGGCGATCGCGCCAGGGCTCGCGTGCGCATCTATGGAGATTACCGCATCAATGAGGATTGGCATTTCATTTCCATGCTGGAAAATGAAAAAATCCTCTCCGGCCCCGGCAAGGACAATTGGATGGACATCGATCGCTACTATCTCTCCGGCAAGGTGGGGAAGAGCCACGTGGACGCTGGCGCTTTCGGCTCCTTCCTGGCAGAAGGCAATGTGTACGACAGCAAATTCACCGGCGTCCGCGTGACGGGAGAAGAGCCATTCCGCTATCTCCTGCAGGCGGGCACGGTCAATAACGCCGGCTTCGTGGCGGCGGCGGAAGCAGAGACGGAGCATGGCATCTACACCTTAGGTGCCGGGCTCTATCGCTTCGATCTGAATTGGATAGGCCGTAGAAATATTTACATGCTGAAGCTCCATCGTCCTTGGGGCGCCTATGACCTCGGCGTCATGGGCCTCGTGGGCGAGGACAAGTCGAGAAGCGAGAAGGGCTACGTGATTTCCCTCACCCGCGGCGAAGAAAAGTCTTGGGAGAGGGGAAACAAATATTATTTCCTGAAATACTATCACCAGCCATATACCACTTATGTGTCGCATACCATGGAAGGCATGGCGGACTACATGAGTGGCTTCGAAGGCATCGGCCTGGGCATGCAGTACACCGTAGCGCCGGATTGGCTCCTGCAGGCGTCCTACTATAACCTGAAGGACCTGGACGACGGCGGCCACAACCGCACCCTGTGGCTGGCGCTGAGCTACTATTTCTCGAATTATCAGAGCTAACGATGCGAGAAAATGAGATTGTGAGAAGATGAGAGGATGGCTGATTGAAGGTAAAGGGTTCAGGGGGCGAGGTTCAGGGGGTAAGGGGCGGTGCGCCGCATCAAATTAAAAAGCGGCGCGAATTTGGAAACGGGCAAACGCACTTAACTGCTTTCCCGCTACTGCGTAACCGTTGACCGGCTCACGGTAGCAGGAAAGCAGTTAAGGCAGCACTGACTTTTCAAAATTTGCGGCGCTTCTTGATTTGCGCGCCGCTCCAACCCCGGCCCCTTGCCCCCTGACCCCTGCCCCCCCTGGATACTTTATACATCTCAAGTTCTCGATTTCTCAATTTCGCAAACAAGTGGAGAGTGGAATCATGGTAGATACAGTAGAGACGATCGTCGTCGTAGGATTGGGCTATGTGGGACTGCCGCTGGCTCATGCGTTTTCGAAGCATTTCCGTGTCATCGGCTACGATCTGTCGAAGGAAAAAATTGCATTATACAAGCAGGGCATCGACCCGACCAATGAGCTCGGCAATGACACCGTCAAAGAGACGGCTGTGGAATTTACGAATGACCCTTGCTGCATCCGCGAAGGGGACTTCATCGTCGTCGCCGTACCGACGCCGGTGAATCAAGACAAGACGCCGGATTTGTCGCCGGTGGAGTCTGCGTCCCATATCGTGGGGAAATATATCAAGAAGGGTGCCGTGGTGGTGTACGAGTCCACGGTGTACCCCGGGGTGACGGAAAATATTTGCGGCCCCATCTTGGAAGAAGAGTCGGGCATGACTTTGGGGAGTGATTTCAAAATCGGCTACTCCCCGGAGCGCATCAATCCCGGCGATAAAGTACACACTTTAAAAAATATAGTAAAAATTGTTTCCGGTATGGATGAGGAAACGAAGGACTTGGTGGCTTCGGTCTATCGCACCATCATCGAGGCCGGCGTCTATCCGGTGTCCTCCATCCCGGTGGCAGAAGCGGCGAAGCTGGTGGAAAATTCTCAGCGGGATATCAATATCGCTTTCATGAATGAGCTGGCCATGGTTTTCCACCTGATGGATATCGATACCAATGAAGTGCTGCAGGCCATGAATACCAAGTGGAATGCTCTGCGCTTCACGCCGGGCCTTGTGGGCGGTCACTGCATCGGTGTGGATCCTTACTATTTTGTGTACCAAGCCGAGAAGCTAGGCTATCATTCTCTTATCATCGGCGCCGGTCGCCGCATCAATAATGGCATGTCCGACTATGTGGTGAAGCAGATGGTGCGAGAAATGATTCGCCATCATGTGGATACGCGAAACGCGAAGATTTATCTTCTGGGCATGACCTTCAAGGAAAATTGCCCCGATGTGAGAAATTCTAGGGCAGTGGATATTTTCGAAGGGCTCAAGGAAATGGGATTTGACCCGGTGGCGGTGGATCCGGCGGCGGATCAGGCCGACTTCGAGCGGCTCTACCATGTGCCATTGGCAGACCTCTCTGAAGTGAAGGACGCCGACGTGGTGGCTGTCCTGGTGGCTCATGATGCGTTCAAGAATCTCACCTATGAAGAAATTTCTTCGTTCTTCAAGACAGAGAAGGGCGAAATGACACCGATCCTTTTCGACGTGAAGAGTCTCTATGACCCCAAGGAAATCAAAAAGCGGGGCATGGCGTACTGGAATTTGTGAGGAAATATGGGCATCAAAACCTATGCACTTTGTTTCCTGGCGGCGGCAGTCATCGCCGGCGGCGGCTATGGCGTCCATCGCTACCTGGCTTCATCGGCCCAGAGTGAGCAGTATGTGACGGACCTGTCGTCGTCCTTTGAAGCAGATAAGGAAACCAAAGACGCTTTGGCGCTATACAAGAAAGACTCTTGTCCCAAAGCGAAAATTTTAAAACCTGTCGGCGGCGGGAGCGATATGTATCTGTATTTCAGTGGTCTCCCTGACCGTCCGTCTATCGAAAAAATCACGGACAAGCTGGAGGAAGAGCGCTGGACTGCGGTCTTCTTCGCCGAAGGGCAGAACGCCTTGGATGAAGAGGAAGGCATGAAGGTGCTGCAGAAAAAAGGCCAGGTGATGGGGAATTACACCTGGCTCGGCCGTCCGCAGTTTGAAACCCTGGAGCCCGAGGCGGCGCTCTCGTCCATTTGCCGTACCCAAAAGGCTATCCGGCTTATGGAAGGCAGCACGCCCATCTATTTCAAAGCGCCGAATACGAAATACACGGATCAGCTTTTGAAGGAGCTGGGGGCTGCCGGCATTTCCTATGCCGTCGAAAGCAGCCTCACCATCCGGCGGGGCCAGATCAAGAGCGCGGAAGATGCCAGGGAAATCGTAAAGAAGATCAAGCCCGGCAGCTTCATCGCCTTTGAAGTGAATCGCTCTTTGGAAATCAAAGTCCGCGAAGCCGGCGCTTATGATGAGAAACCAGCCATAGATAAAAAGCCCACCATCAAAGATGAAGACTTTACCAAAGAGCCCAAGACGGCCTCCTTAGCCGAGCAAGTGCTTTGGCTCCTGGATGCCATCAAAGAGGCGGGCTATGATGTGAAGGAATTGCCGAAGGGGTAGCGGGATTAGGGCTGGGGGTTAGTGGTCAGTGATTAGTGGTCAGTAGTCAGGGCGTGAATACCTGCGGACCCACTGCTGTGTAACCGTTATTCACGGCACTTTCTGGTAGAATTGTACTATTAAGGCAAGCATTTTAAATACCGGCAGGTAGAATCTTTATGTTATGCAAGCCTTAATCCGTAGCCCCTTGAAGAAGTAATGCTATGAGCTAAGGGTTTTATGCCGAGGGTTAGTATAGATTTGTTAGTCTGGCCCTACGTGAGTAGACCCTTGGAGAAGGGTCGCCCGATAGGGCCGGATAGAAATGCGCCGGAGGCGCATACTCAGCAATAGCCCAAAGTATGCTGATGTTTACGGACAATTTAGCATGATTCCGCTATTGCTGGTTGTGCCTCTGGCGAGGCACTTCTATCCTCCGCTATCGCGCGCCCCTTCTCCAAGGGGCTACTCCT
>CAVEMF010000022.1:0-14032 GCA_963616715.1 Ruminococcus bromii
AAATCCTGGAAATCCCCACTATGTCGATGCTTTTCTTTGCCATACTTTTATCACTTGGTGATAATTTAAACATTTCTGACTGCTTGTATGTTTTTATTTTCAAGAAATTTCAAAAATCTCCATTGACTTATTTCATTTCTTGGCATAAACTACAGTGAATACAGGATATATCACATTTTACATTTTGTCAAACAGTTTTATTTTCTTGTTTATTTGTTGATGGAAACCATTTTCAAGAAAAACAATAGGAGTGATACTATGAAATTACCGGAATTGCATATTGGAAATTTGACCGCGTCTGTGCCCATCGTCCAGGGCGGCATGGGGATCGGCGTCAGCCTCTCAGGGCTCGCCAGCGCGGTAGCCAATGAAGGCGGCATCGGCGTCATCTCGGCTGCGAACATCGGATTCAACGAACCGGACTTCCGCAGAAATACAGTGGAAGCAAACCTCCGCGCCCTGAAAGATCATTTGCGCAAAGCCAAAGAAAAAGCCACCCGCGGCATCGTAGGCGTAAACATCATGTGGAAGGGACAGCACTACGAAGACTACGCCCGCTGCGCAGCTGAAAGCGGCGCGGACATCATCTTCACCGGCGCCGGCCTCCCATCGGATCTGCCGGCCTGTGTGGAAGGGACGAATACAAAGATCGCTCCCATCATCGGCTCGCCGAAAGCCGCTCGCGTCATTTTGAAGCTTTGGGAACGCCACCACCATCGCACCGCTGACATGGTGGTCATCGAAGGCCCGAAGGCCGGCGGCCACTTGGGCTACACCCGCGAGCAGGTGAAAGAGCACGAAGGCGATGGCTATGAAAATGAAATCAAAGAAATTCTCGCCGTGGTGAAAGAATTTGAAGAAAAATTCAAAAAGAAAATCCCCGTCGTCTTTGGCGGTGGTGTCTTTGATAAAAAAGACATCGAGCACTACCTCTCCCTCGGCCTCTCCGGCGTGCAGATGGCCACCCGCTTCGTAGCCACCAAAGAATGCGACGCCTCTGACGAATTCAAAAAAATGTACGTCAATGCCAAGAAGGACGACGTCACCATCGTGCAGAGCCCGGTACACATGCCCGGCCGCGCGCTCCTCAATCCTTTCGTCTGCGCGTTCCGCCAGAAGCGCATCCCTGTGACGAACTGCTTCCACTGCCTGAAGACCTGTGACCCCTCCACCACTCCCTACTGCATCACCCAGGCCCTCATCCGCGCCGTCAAAGGCGATGTAGACCACGGCCTCGTCTTCTGCGGCGCCAACGCTTGGAAGATCAATGGCATCACCACAGTCCATGACCTTATCAAAGAATTGACAGATTGATTTTCCCCCCCCAATGAAAAACTCGCGAGCTCAGCTCGCGAGTTTTTTCGTGTTTTAGTAGTCAGTAGTCGGTGGTCGATAGTCGGGCCGCGCTTGACTGCTATCCCATTGCCATGTAACCGTTTGCCGTATAACCGTTAATCGGCACTCTTGACCGTACACCGAGCACGCTGGGGGATAACTGGAACCGAATACCAAACCGCCATACCGAAGCAGGACAAGGCTCTATTTACCACTATCCCCAACCAAGCCCTTTGACGGTTATACGGTAAACGGTTACACGGTAGTGACAAGGCAGCCAAATGCGCCCCGACCACAGACTACCGACTATCGATTACCAAACACCCAAGATAAAAACCCGCAGCGGGGGCTGCGGGTTTTGCGAGGTCAGGTTGTCAGTGATCAAAGATGATCTTATTTCTTTTCTACCAGTTTCAGGTCTACGCCGATGCTCTTTTCGACATTTTCGCCTTTAGCGAGCTTCAGTGCGGATTCTACGCCGATTTCACCCATTTTGTCAGGCTGCTGAGCAATGGTAGCTGCCATGGTACCGTCCTGAACGGCCTTGACGCCGTCGTCAGTGCCATCGAAGCCTACGATGAGGAGCTGTTTGTTAGCTGCTTTGGCTGCGGAAACAGCGCCGAGAGCCATTTCGTCGTTCTGAGCGAAGATAGCTTTTACGTCGCCATTGCCCTGGAGAATGTTTTCAGCAACGGTGAGGCCCTGGCTGCGGTCGAAGTTTGCAGTCTGTTTTGCGAGGACTTTCAGTTTCTTGTCAGCGATGTTGTGGAAGCCCTGGCCGCGTTCACGGGAAGCGGATGCGCCCGGGATGCCTTCGAGTTCAGCTACCGGAGTGCCTTCGCCGAGTTTGGAAACGATGTATTCAGCTGCCATTTCGCCGCCTTTGATGTTGTTGGAAGCGATGTGTACAGCGACTTCACCTTTTTCAGATGCGCGGTCGAGGGTGATGACCGGGATCTTTGCTTTGTTAGCAGCCAGTACGGAGTTGGAAACTGCTGCGGAGTCTACCGGGTTTACCAGAAGAACGCTGATATTTCCCTGCAGAAGGTCAGCGATGTCGTTGGACTGTTTAGCCGGGTCATTCTGAGCGTCAACGATCTTAACAGCTACGCCTGCTTTTTCAGCAGCTGCTTTTACGCTGTTTGCCATGGTGACGAAGAATGGATTGTTCTGGGTGGATACAGAGAAGCCGATGGTGACTTTCTTTGCACCGGAAGCGGCAGCAGATTCTGCCTTCTTGTCGGAACCACCACAACCGGCAGCTCCTACGAGAGCTGCACCAATGAGAGCTGTCAATGCGATTTTCTTAAACAACTTAATTTCCTCCTTAGTTTTTCTTGCGATCCATAAGTACTGCAAGCAAAATAACTACCCCTTTGACAACCTGCTGATAGAAGCTGGACACATTCAAAATGTTCAGACCATTATTCAAAGTACCGATGATGAGGGCACCGATGAGTGTACCGGAGATGCGGCCCTTGCCGCCGGCCAGAGAGGTGCCGCCAAGTACGACGGCTGCGATAGCATCCAGTTCATATCCGGTGCCTGCGGTAGGCTGGGCACTATTCAGACGAGCGGTCAGGATAGCGCCGGCGATAGCGCACAGGCATCCTGTCAAAGCATACGCAAAAATTTTGATTCTGTCAATCTTAATACCGGAAATGTAGGAAACTTTTTCGTTGCCACCGACCGCATAGGTCTGACGGCCCAGTGGGGTTTTTCTAAGGACGAAGAACAGGATGCAGAAAGCGATGAGCATCACGATAGCCGGTACCGGCACTTCCAGGAAGAAGCCCTGACCGAAAGCAGTGAAGAGCGGGTCTTCGGTGAGGCCGGAGATCGGGTTACCATTGGTGTAAACCAAGGTAGCACCGCGATAGATGGTCATGGTCGCCAGTGTAGCGATGAAGGGAGCCACTTTGCCATAGGAAATAATGACACCATTCACAGCGCCTAAGAGCAGGCCCACGAAAGCGGAGAAAAGGATCGCCAGCTCCGGATTCATGCCCTTAGTAATCATGCTGGCCATCAGCGCCGAAGACAGCGCCAGGATGGAGCCGACAGACAGGTCGATACCGCCGGTCAGAATGACGAAGGTCATACCGAAAGCGATCAAAGCATTGATAGAAATCTGACGAGCCAGGTTCTTTAAGTTCGACGGATCGATGAAGCTATCATTCAAAGCGGAAATAACAATGAACAGAAGAATCAGACCGATCAAAGGTCCCATTTCTCTGACCATACTTTTAATTTTTTCGGAATTCATGGTATTACTCTCCTCCAGTTGCCAGTGTCATAATTCTTGTCTGGGTCGCGTCTTTATGGTCGATGATGCCTGTCAGATGGCCTTCATGGATGACCATGACGCGGTCGCTCATGCCGATAACTTCCGGCAGTTCGGAAGAAACCATGATGATCGACACGCCCTGGGCCGTGAGTTCATTCATCAAGTCATAAATATCTTTCTTCGCACCGATATCGATGCCGCGGGTCGGTTCATCAAGGATGAGGAGCTTAGGATGCATGCCCACCCATTTCGCAATGACCACCTTCTGCTGGTTACCGCCGGACAGAGCGCCCGCCGGAAGTTCGATAGACTGGGCCTTGACGCCAAGCTTATGAGACAGCACATCGGCGAAGTCGAATTCCTTCTTATCATTGATGACGCCGCCTTTGGCCAATGCATTTTCACTGGGCAGCGCAATATTTCTTTCGATGGAGAAGTCCAGAATGAGGCCTTCGGTCTTTCTGTTTTCTGTGATGAAACCAAATCCAAGCTTGATGGCATCGAGCGGCTTTTTGATCTGGATTTCCTTGCCCTCCAAGTAGAGCTTGCCTTCCTTGTGAGGATCCACGCCGAAAATGGCGCGCATGATTTCCGTACGGCCGGCGCCCATAAGGCCTGCCACACCAAGGATTTCGCCCTTCTTCACGGAGAAGGAAATATTTTCAAAGACCCCGGGCTGTGTGAAACCTTCCACGCGGAACATTTCATCTCCCGGCACATTGGTACGCGCCGGATAGTATTCGCTCATCACGCGGCCTACCATGTCGCCTACGATCTGATCCATATTCGTTTCTTCGGTAGGACGGCTGGAAATGGTCTGGCCATCACGCATGACGGTGATGGTATCGCAGTTCGCAAACACTTCTTCCATGCGGTGGGAAATATAAATGATGGAAACGCCCTTGGCTTTCAAGGCTCTCATCACCTCGAAAAGGCTGTCGGTTTCACGCTCGGTCAAAGCGGCGGTCGGTTCGTCCATGATGACCACTTTCGCATCAAGCATGAGGCTTCGAGTGATTTCCGTCATCTGCTGCTGGCCTACCGAGCAATCGCCGGCGACAGCGTCGAGGGGAAGATCGATACCGATTTCCTTGCACTTTTCCTCGGCCAAGCGGCGCATCTTCTTGAAATCGATGACACCGAAGCACTTCTTCGGCTGGTTGGTAGGAAATAGATTTTCCAGAATGGTGAGATTCGGCCAGATATTCAGCTCCTGGTGGATGAAAGCAATGCCATGATCTTCTGCATCTTTGTTGCTCTTGAAGGTCACTTCCTTGCCATCAACGATGATGGTGCCTGCATCGGCCTTATGAATGCCTGTCAAAATATTCATTAATGTGGATTTGCCGGCCCCATTCTCCCCCATCAGCGCATGTACTTCGCCGGGGCGGATATGGAGATTCACGCCGCCCAAGACCTTATTGGTCCCGAAGGCTTTGCAAATCCCGATCATATTGATATCCATGTAAAACTCCTCTTAGAAGATGACGCCGGACTGGAGAATGATATTGGAGAAGGGGGTGATTTCGCCGGTGCGAATCACTGCTTTGCAATCCTTTTCCCATGCTTTCAATTCTTCATGGCTTTCCAGCATGACCCATTCCACTTTGTCTGCCGGGAATACTTCGTGCAGCGCATCCCACTGGGTCGGATTCACCGTTTCTGTTTCCGGGGCGATGTAGACCTTCTCGATCTGCATGTATTTCGCCAGCTCTTTGCAAACCTCGATGAATTTCGGTTCCCCAAGGCGCAGCGCCAGGTCGATCTTCGGCGTGCCGGTCGGTACCGGGAGGCCGCAGTCCCCTACACAGATCTTATCGGTATGACCCAGATCGGCCAATACCTTTGCGATGTTGCTGTTTAAGATTCCTACTTTTTGCATGTCAGCATTTCCTCCACTTCTTCACGCCAAGGCATGCCGCCCTGAGCCCCAATTTTTCCAACCGAAATCGCTGCTGCCGCATTGGCAAAGCGGATGGCTTCCTTCACAGAAAGTCCCTCACAGCGGCCTACGGCAAAAGCCCCATTGAATGTGTCACCGGCGCCGGTGGTATCCACCACCGGTACACGGAAGCCTTCTACGCGGATGACTTCGCCCTCTTCCCCGTACACCACGCCTTCGCTGCCGACGGTCATGATGACCTTGCCGGCCTGGGATGTCAGGATGGCATCTCTGTCCATGCCATCAAACATCAGCGCTGCTTCGTGTTCATTCGGGGTGAGATAAGTCACCTTCTCGATCCAATCCTTCGGGATGTCCATGTAAGGAGCGGGATTCAGCATCACCGGTACGCCGGCCTCATAGCAGCGGTCGATGATGTAGCCGATGGTATCCAAGGGAATCTCATGCTGCAGCATCACCAGCTCGGAAGAGGAAATCACATCCCAGTCTTTATCAATGATTTCACGGCTCACCTTATCGTTGGCGCCTTTGATGACGATGATGCTATTGTCGCCCTCCGCCAGCGTGATGTGAGCGGTGCCGGTGGTCACTCCTTCAAGGATTTCCACATAGTCCGTCTTCACATGACTCTTCTCGAGCGCTTCCTTCATCAATCCGCCATAGGCATCATCACCGACGCAGCCGATCATGTAAACTTCGTGTCCCAGACGGGCTGCGGCTACGGCTTGATTTGCCCCTTTACCGCCGGGGGAAACGATCAGACGATTTCCCATGACCGTTTCGCCGGCCAGTGGTCTTCTGTCTGCCTCTACCGTGATGTCCATATTGCAACTGCCAATTACAGAAATATGACCCATAGTGCCTCCATTACTGTTTTCAACGTTCCACATAACTACACTATTCTAACATAAACGATTCCAGGAAAAAAGGTAGGCGGGAAATTTTCCTAATATCGGTAGCTAGTAGTCGGTGGTCGTTGGTCGGGGCGCGCGCACCTGCTTCCCCACGTCCGTTATCCGTTAACCGTGTAACCGTTAACCGACTCGTTTGAGGCATAGAGGGAAATGGAGCGCTGTCCTGCTTCGACATAGCGGTTTATCCCTCTAGTTTTCGATAGCCAAAGCATGCGCGGTGAACGGTTATACGGTAAACGGATAGCGGAAGAGGGGCGAGTTTCGCGCGCCTTCCTCCTTGTCCCTTAGCCTCCATCCCCATTTCCTCATCTTGCATAAAATCGGCCCACCCTTTATACTAGAAAATAAATTTATTTTTTCTATAAGGAGATGGATGTTTTGAATTTTGTTGACGCAGTGGTTGCCTTTTTGAACATCGGCATTTTCAGTACCCTGATTTGCCGCTTCACCGGAGCGAATATGGCCATGCTCGTATTCTGCTCGCTTCTCTATCTGGGCGCTGAGCCGATGGAGACTGTGGGGATCATGATGACCTACCTGGTATTTATGAGACTCACCATTTACACCCAGAAGAGAAAGCTGAATTTCAAAAAGCTTCAAGTTTTCAAAGGGATGCGCGTATTCCTGCCGGTCCTTCTGATTGTTATTTCCCTTTTCCTGTATCCCTTCGCCGCTATGGCCATTTTCCTCTTCCTCTTCATGGTAGAAATCCTGGCGCAGATCAAAGCGGACATCCCGGAGGAAAAGCAGCTCACCAAGTCCCAGCTGATTTCCTATATCGCTACCGGCTCGGTGCTCACCACGATTTCTATGATCGCCGTGAAATTTATCCCGGCTGACTGGTACTACATCCTCGGCGGCGCTGTAGGCCTCGCCCTTTGTGCCTTCTTCTGGTGGCTCGGCCAGGACCGCGACCGTCTTTCTGACGCTTGGGATAAGATCGTGCTGCTCTCCTTCATTCCGCTGGGTCTCTTCGGCTTTGATATGGCGGACTGGCTCGACGACATGCGCCGCAGCGTGAACCGCACCCGCATCGCTTACAATTTCCCATTCATTTTTCTGCCGGTTTTCTTCGTGGGCTTCCTGATGGCCAATATCCTTTACGGCGTATTCTCCCTGTCCGGTATGTGCATCGTCTTCTTCGGCGCCCTGGGACTTCGCCTCTTTGGCTACTATGAAATGTCCGGCAAGGGCAAGGCCAGCATCATCGCCATCGGCATCACCGTGCTCGGTCTCTTCCTCCTCTTCCTCACCGCGCCGGAAGCAGTGGGCGTATCCAAACACGTGGACGCTTTCCTCCCCACCAATTACTATGGCTTCCAGGGCCTTCTCAATATGTTCTAAGGCAATCAAAAGAGCTGCGATTTACTCGCAGCTCTTTTTGTTTGTCTGCCTTCTTCGAGAAGAAGGTGCCCGCAGGGCGGATGATGGTTAGTAGTCGGTAGTCGGTAGTCGGTGGTCGGCAGCGCACTAGCTGCTTCCCCACTACCGTTATCCGTTTACCGTGTAACCGTTCACCGCGCATACTACCGATAGCGAGCCGTGAGGAGATAAGCTCTTACGCAGTAAAGTATATCGCTCCAGGGCTAGCCACCGGTAAAAGAGCCGGTTAACGGTTACACGGTAAACGGTTCACGGTAGTGGGGAAGCAGCCAAACGCGTTTATCTATTTCAAAACTCGCACCGCTTTGTGAATTGTGCGGCGCTCCACCTCTCCTCACTCCCAGCTTTCAGAAAGTGCGCCCCGACCACCGACTACTAAACCCCTACTTTACCGCCGATGACGGGCAGATGTCGTGAAGGAAACAGGTCTCGCACTGGGGCTTCCTAGCGGTGCAGACGCGGCGGCCGTGCCAGATGAGCCAGTGGTGCGCATCCGACCAATCCTTCTTTGGGATCGCCTTCATAAGTCCCGCTTCCACTTCCAGTGGCGTGGTGCCGGGGGCCAGCTTCAAGCGGTTCGCCACGCGGAAGACGTGGGTATCCACGGCAATGGCCGGATAGCCCCAGCACACACTCCGTACCACATTGGCCGTCTTTCGCCCCACGCCGGGGAGCTTCACCAATTCATCGAAATCCTGCGGCACCTCTCCACCATAATTTTCCAAAAGCATATGGCACATGCCCAGGAGATTCTTCGCCTTCGCTTTGTAGAGTCCGCAGTCCCTTATTTCCGCTTCCATTTCGCCCAAGGTGAGCTCTGCCATTTTTGCCGGGCTATCGAGCCTTGGAAATAGGCGCGCTGTGATCACATTCACCCTTTTGTCTGTGCACTGAGCAGAGAGAATGACTGCCACCAGCAACGTGAAGGGACTGGTGTAGTGCAGCATGGTGCCTTCATCTTTATAGACTTCCGCCAGGCGGGCCAGCTGCTCTGTTTTGATTTTCTTCGTCACTCTCATAGCATCACGCCTTCATCAAAAGATACTCATGGGCCGCGAGAGCTGCCGCAGCGCCTTCGCCGGCAGCGATGATGACCTGCTTATTCTTCGAGTCCGTCACATCACCGGCTGCAAAGAGACCGGCTACATTTGTACCGCCCTCTTTATCGGTGATGATTTCCCCTTTGCTATTGACGGCGATTTCCGGTGGAAGGAAACCGTTATTCGGGATGCCGCCGGCTTCTACAAAGACGCCCTGCACGTTCAAGGTTTCTTCCTGGCCCGTAGCCGTCTCCTTCACCCGAAGGCCAGTCACCTTTTTCTCGCCCAATACTTCCTCCGGCGTCACGCCCAGGCGGACTTCCACATGGGAAATCGATTCCAAGCGGCGCACGATCACCTCTGCCGCGCGGATGCGGCTGCGCACTAGGAGATACACCTTCTCGCAAAGCTTCGAGAGCTCAATGGCCGCCTGCACAGCACTATCGCCGCCTCCGACCACCGCCACGGTCTTCTTCCGATAGAAAGGCGCGTCACAAGTAGCGCAGTAGCTCACGCCGCGACCGGTGTATTTCATTTCTCCAGGGATGTCTAAGGTGCGGCTCCGCTTCCCTGCCGTGACGATGCAGGTGCGACCTTCCAAAGTCTCCCCATCGTCCAGATGCAAAAGGAATGTGCCGTCCTTCTCTTCCAAAGATTTCACGCCGGCGGTCACAAAGGTCACCGGGTACTCCTTCACGTGGGCCTCCATGCGATCCGCCAGCTCGAAGCCGGAAATATGAGGAAGCCCCAGGTAATTTTCGATTTCCCCGGTCAAAAGCATCTGCCCGCCAATGTCGGTGGTTACTACGACCACCGAGAGCTCCTTCCGCGCTGCATAGAGCGCCGCATTCAGCCCCGCCGGGCCCCCGCCGATAATCAGTACATCTGTCATGTCTATCACCCCTATATCGAAATTTATCGTTATTCTGCTTACCGCTATTATATACGATTTTGGGGTTGAACGCTAGGGGTTAAGTAGTCGGTAGTCGGTGGTCGGGACGCGCGTACCTGCTACCTCACATCCGTTATCCGTATTACCGTGTAACCGTTCACCATACATGGCTCAGTTCGCTAGGGAAACACTGATTAACGGTTATACGGTAAACGGCTCACGGTAATGGGGGAGCAGCGAAACGCCCCGGCCAATTTCAAAACTCGCGCCGCTTTTCAATTTGATGCGGCGCACCTTCACTCCTCACTCCTCACTTCTCACTTGCGCACTAGTGCGCCCTCCCTTCCCACTTTCATTGCGGCCGTCCCCCCTTGCATGATACAATCATACATAATTTCTATTTCCATGATCATTATTTCCAAAGGAGACTGTATGGACCAGAATGTAGTAACCAAGGTGGTCACAGATGAGATCGACATCACCACCCGTTTCATCCAAGGGATGACTGAATTTGCTTTGACCAAAGGGGTGGACCTGATCGAGGCCATCCTGATTTTCCTCATGGGCTATGTGGTTTGCCGCTACATCCGCCGGGTGGTAGAGCATATCCTCACAAAGAGCGATGTGGATCCATCAGCGAAGACATTTATCGAAGAAATCATTTTCTTCTTCTGCCTGGCCATCGTATCCATCGTGGCTCTTGGCACCGCCGGCGTGGGCAATGGCACTTTGGCGGCTGCCTTCGGCGGCATTGGTCTGGCCATCGGCTTGGGGCTCAAGGATAATATCGGCAACGTGGCCTCCGGCATTTTCATTTTGATTTTCCGCCCCTTCCAGGTGGGCGACTATATCCAGATCGGCACCAGCCAGGGCACCGTGGTTTCCATCAGCATCATGTACACCATCCTCTCCACCCTGGGAAATCAGCGCATCGTGGTACCGAATTCCTCTTTGACCAAGACTGTGATCAAAAACTTTTCCACCAATGACATCCGCAATCTGGAATACACCTTCGACGTGGGCTATGACACGGACCTCAAAGCCTGCGTGGACCTTTTGAAAAAAGTATTCACCGAGTCAGACTACGTGATCGAGAAAGAGAAACTCGCCGTCTATGTGAGTGAAATGGCCGAGTCTTCCATCCGCATCTATGTCCGCGCTTCCGTAGACCGGACGAAATACTACGAAGCTTTGAACGCCATGTATATCAAGGTAAAAGAAAGCTTCGACGCCGCCGGCATCGACATCCCCTATCCCCAGGTGGTAGTGCATAAGGCGGAGAAATGATTTCGCGAAATTGCGAACACGAGAGACGCGCGCACCTGCTTCCCCACTACCGTGAACCGTTTACCGTATAACCGTTCACCGTCTCGCTTAACGATAGCGGGAAACAGAGCAATAAACCGCTACCCCGAAGCAGTATAATGCTCCATATCCAGCTATCATCAAAGGAGTCGGTTAACGGTTATACGGTAAACGGTAGCGAAGAAGCAGGTTTAAATGCTCTCACCAACTCAAACTTCTCCCTCAAATCACTGAGCTTTAGGAGGCTCATATGTTACAAAAAAATGGACCGGCCCTTCGGGCCTTGGAAGAAGCATTTCCACATACCATCCCCATCTTCGCGGGATTCTGGTTTGTGTCTTTTGCTTATGGATTTTATATGAATACCATGGGATTTCATTTCCTCTACCCCATGCTTATGGCCATGATCATTTTCGGCGGCTCTTTGGAATTCGTCACCGTTTCTATGCTGCTCTCGCCCTTCGCGCCTTGGCAGACCTTTCTCATCGCCTTGACCGTGCAAGCCCGCCACCTTTTCTACGGACTTCCCATGCTGGAGAAATATAAGGACACCGGATGGAAGAAGCCCTTCCTCATCTTCATGATGTGCGATGAAACCTTTGCGCTGAATTACTCTGCCACCATCAGTTACGACATTGACAAAGGCTGGTTTTATTTCTGGGTTTCCCTTTTGAACTACACCTACTGGTTCACCGGCGCTGCCATGGGCGGCCTTTTGGGAAGCTTCATCCACTTCGATACCACCGGGCTTAGCTTCGTGATGACCACCATGTTCCTCGTTATTTTCCTTGAGCAATGGCTGAAGGAAGGAAAGCACTACACCGCCCTCATCGGCATCGCCGTCTCCCTCCTCTCACTGGTAGCCTTTGGAAAAGACTCCTTCGTGATCCCCGCCATGGCCGGCATGCTCGCCATCATCACGCTCTTTAGAAAACCGATCGAGAAAGCAGGTGGCCTCCTATGACACATCTTCCCTTCTGGCAAGAAGCCGCCATCATCGGCATCTGCGCCCTGGGCACCATGGTCACCCGCTTCCTCCCCTTCCTGTGCTTCAAGCCGGGAAGTAAGCTACCGGACTATGTAAAATACTTAGGCAAAGCCCTCCCCTCCGCCGTCTTCGCCTTCCTTGTGATCTACTGCCTGAAAGACGTCTCTATCCTAGATGGAAACCACGGTATCCCCGAAGCCATCTCCCTCCTCATCACCACCGCCGTCCATCTGTGGAAAAGGCAGATGATGCTCTCCATGGCTGTGGGGACCATGGTGTATATGGGGCTGGTACAAGTTGTATTTTCATAACGCCATCGGTTTCGTAGTCGGTGGTCAGTGGTCGGTAGTCGGGACGCATTTGCCGTCAGTGTCCATATACAAGTAACACCGATATGTGTGAGTGGCGTCCAACGCGCCCCGATTACCGACTACAAAATCTCTACCGCCAACCACTCTGGCAAATAAAAAAGCTGTGAAAAATGATTTCTCATTTTCCACAGCTTTTTATGGTGACCGGTATGGGATTCGAACCCATACTCTCTGCGCTGAGAACGCAGCGTCTTAACCGTTTGACTAACCGGCCATGTGCTAATTATTATAGCCGCTAAGGCCCAAAAATGCAAGCTTTTTTTGAAAAAATTCAAAAAGGGTTCAAGGGGCAGGGTTCAAGGGTCAAGGGGAGGTGCGGCGCACAAATCAAGAAGCGCCGCAATTTTGAAAAGTAGACTCGCATTTCCCTATTTCAAAACTCACGCCGCTTTTTAATTTGATGCGGCGTACCTTCCCTTGCCCCTTGACCCCTGACCCTGAAAACCTTTTATCGATAGCGACATCCGCTCCGGCTCTCACAAAAACGATACCGGCTCAGATGTCCCGCTTCTTGTCCCCTTTATTTTTTTCATAGAGCACCAGAAGGCCCTTCAGGGTCAGCATGGGGTCTACGATGTCGATGGTCTTGGAGGATTTCGCGATAAGGGTCGCCAGACCGCCGGTGGCGATGACTTTCACATCCTTTTCATCCAATTCGTCTTTGATGCGATTGACGATCTCATCGATCTGGCCCACGAAGCCATAGTAAATCCCCGCCTGCATAGCGGATACCGTATTTCTACAAATGATATGGGGCGTCTTCACCAATTCGATGCGCGGAAGCTTGGAGGCTCTCTGGAAAAGGGCTTCCATGGAGATGCCGATGCCCGGGGCCACAGCACCGCCGAGGTAATTGCCCTTCGTATCCACCACGCAGAAGGTGGTAGCGGTACCCATGTCGATGATGATCATGGGGCATTTGTATTCGTCGATGGCTGCCACTGCATTGACGATGCGGTCGGCGCCAAGCTCTCTCGGATTATCGTAAAGAATATTGAGGCCCGTCTTGATGCCGGGGCCTACGAGGATCGGTTTGATACAGAAGTAACGCTGCGACATGGTTTCCAAGATCGGAATGATCGGCGGTACTACGGTAGAAATAATGATGTCTTCCACATCTTCAAAAGCCAAGCCATTCAGACGGAAAAGAGTACCCAAAAGTGCGGCATAGCCATCTGCAGTCTGCAACGTGTCCGTAGCCACGCGCCAATGCTTGATCAGCTGTCTATCCTTGTATACCCCGCACACAATATTCGTATTTCCTACATCAAAAGCAAGAAGCATTCGAATCTCCTCCAATGAATGGCCGTGGCCATATTTCTTAAACTTGCGCCCCTCCCAAGGGTGCGCAGCGAAGCGCCAATTTCGCGCCATGAGTATAATGCAACAACTTTCCGATTCTGTCAAGCAAAAATTTATATACGACTTATGAATCTATGATTTCATAACTATTTGGTTATGAAATAAAAACGATGTGGAGGCAGTAGTCGTTGGTCAATAGCCAAGCCTTCTTCGGGAAGAAGGTGCCCATAGGGCGGATGATGGTTAATTAGTAGTCGGTCGGTAGTCGGGCCGCATTTGGCTTTCGCGTCAGCTCTGTATGCACACCGCTAT
>CAVEMF010000023.1:0-9930 GCA_963616715.1 Ruminococcus bromii
TTCCAGAGGAAGGAGGTTTAAGAGGAAAGGCTTCGCCCTTATATACGCGGCGCTTCCTGATTTGTGCGCCGCACCTCCCCCTGACCCCTGCCCCTCGACCCTTGCCCCTTTTGGGCGCAAGCAGCTTTTCATTCCAAATCGATGGGGCGTGCCCCTGGGGACTAAGTTATACAAGGCTCATGGGGCCGCTTTACATGAGCTGCCTTATGAGCCTTCATTTTTGTTTTTGGTGGGTAAAGATGATTTCACATATTTACATCTATGACAACTGCGATGAAAATCAGAATCCCTACAAAAATATTGCCATCGAAGAGTATCTGATGCGTCACGTGCCGGAGGGCGCGGTGTCCTTATTTCTTTGGAAAAATAAAAAGACCGTGGTCATCGGGCGAAATCAGAACGCCTGGCGGGAATGCCAGGTGGAGAGGCTTGCAGCCGATGGCGGCTACCTCGCCCGGCGTCTTTCCGGCGGCGGCGCGGTGTATCACAATACAGGAAATCTGAACTTCACCTTTTCGGCGCCTAAGGAAATCTACGATGTGAGCCGCCAAGTCTCGGTCATCGCCGAGGCGGCGAAGTCTTTCGGCATTTTGGCAGAGAAGACCGGTCGCAATGACATTATGGCAGACGGGCGAAAATTCTCCGGCAATGCCTTTTACAAGTCCGGCGGCCGGGCGTACCACCACGGCACCATTCTGATTTCCGAAGACATGGCTCACATGGTGAAATACCTGGACACCTCGGGCTCCAAGCTCCATGCCAAGACCGTGAAATCCGTCCCTGCCCGCGTGGTGAATCTGTCGGACCTAAATCCCGCGGTCACCGTGGATACCTTCCGCGTCGCCATGAAAGAGGCCTTTGAAAAAGTCTATGGCCTTCCTGTGACCGTTTTGCACGATAGTGACCTGGACTGGAAGGAAATTGAAGAGCGAGAGAAATTTTTCGCGTCCTACGAATGGCGCCTGGGCCACAAACAGGAATTTACCAACCGGTGGGAAGCCCACTTCGACTGGGGCTTCCTGCGGCTCTACGTGAAAGTAGTAGATGGCGTCATCGAGAGCGGCGAGGTAGACTCCGACGGCCTCGCGTCCTCCGTCATCGCCAAGATCCCCAAGGCTATCCAAGGCACTCGCTACGACACCCAAGAAATCGCCGCGCAGATTCTTTCCATTCGCGCCGATGATGCGGAAGAAAGAAAAGTCCTGGAAGACGTGGCGGGAATGGTAAGGGTGTGATTCTTGCGCGCTGGAGCTGCTTGCGCTGGTGCGAACATATTGATGCTGCTGCTGGCGTCTAGCTGCTGGCTGCTGGTCGGCTAGTGCCACAGGATTACCGATGTGTGCCACAGTCAAAGGGCGCGCAATTAGTGGTCAACAAAACATTCGCTGCTTCCGCTAATTGCGGGACGCACTTTGCTGCTGCCTCATTGTTTCCCTGGCCGACTAGCAGCCAGCCGCTAGGAGCTAGATGCGCCATCGACGTGTATGCACTGGCGGCATCAGCACTAGCCCGCTCCTATCCCTTATCCCTAAAACCAAAAGGAGAAAACATATGAAATACGATGTAATCATTATCGGCGGCGGCCCCGGGGGCTATGTATGCGCCCTCCGCTGCGCCGCTTATGGACTCAAGACGGCTTTGATCGAGAAGGATGCCCTCGGCGGCACTTGCTTGAATCGCGGCTGCATTCCCACGAAGACGTTGCTCTTCTCTGCAGACATGCTCTGCCGTCTGCGCAAGGCTTCGGTCTATGGCATCGCTACCGCCGGTGCGACTGCCGATTTCCCGGGCCTTCGCAAGCGCGCCGAAGACGTAGTAAGCACCCTTCGCGGCGGCATCGCCAAACTTTTGAAAACTAAGAAAGTGGCGGTGTACCAAGGCTTTGGTCGTGTGGTAGCCGATGGTCAGGTGGAAGTGGAGACAGCGGACGGGAAAGAGGTCCTGGAAGCCACGGACATCGTCCTTGCCACCGGCGGCTACCCCGCTATGCCACCGATCCCCGGCAAGGATCTCCCCGGTGTGTATAACAGTGACACGCTCCTCAAAGAATTGCCGGAGCTGAAGAAGCTGGTCATCATTGGCGGCGGCGTCATCGGCGTAGAATTTGCAGAAGCTTATCATGGATTCGGCACCGAAGTATCGGTGGTAGAAATGATGCCCCGCCTGCTTCCGCCATTTGATGCGGATCTGGCGCGCCACTTGGCTGTGGATTTCAAAAAGAAAGGCATCCAGGTGATCACCAAGGCTGCGGTGAAGAGTATTTCCCAAAACGAAGAAGGTTTAGTGGTTTCCTATCAGCTGGGCGAAGAAATGAAAGAAATCCCCGCTGATGGCGTCCTCATTGCTACCGGCCGCCGCACGGGCTGGAGAGACATTCTCCCCTTCGACTTGGAAGAAGAAATGCATGTCATCAAAGTCGATGAGAATGGTGCCACCAGCCGTCCGCACCTCTACGCCATCGGCGACATCACCTATGGCATGCCCCAGCTGGCCCACGCTGCCGAAGCGAGAGCGAAGAAAGCAGCTGCAGCCATCGCCGGGAAATCCGTAGACATCCGCTTGGACCTGGTGCCTCAGTGCGTGTACACCGTGCCGGAAATCGCTTCCGTCGGCGTCACCGAAGAAGAAGCGAAGGCGAAGAAGCTCACCGTCGGCCGTGTCATGATGGGCGGCAATGCGAAGAGCCTCATCGCGGACGAAGGCGGCTACATGAAACTCATCACCGGCGCGGATGGGGAAATCCTTGGCGGCCAGCTCATGTGCAAGGAAGCGGACAACCTCATCAGTGAAATTTCCTTAGCCATCGCCAATGGGCTCACGGTTTCCGATTTCCTCAAAGTCATCCGCCCGCACCCCTCGGTAGAAGAAGCCCTGGGCGAAGCAGCAGAAGCAGCAGAGGGATTATAATAGTATATAAATAAGAAGAGCACGGGATGGATGTCCGGTGCTCTTTTATTTTTAGTGATTAGTGATCAGGGGTCAGTGATCAGTAGTCAGGGGGGCGTTTGGCTGCTTGTTCATTTGTGATGATGCTGGCGGCCTAAAGTAGATAGCAGTCAAATACGTCCTGATCACTGATCACTAATCACTAATCACTAAACCGACAGCGGAAAACATCTCTTATATATGGTAAAATAAAACCAACATAGCAACCTGTGAGTGAATACGATGAGGTGTCATTATGGAACGTGCCAATAAGATCCATGCATTGGAAGTGTCGAACGATTTGATCCGCCTGCTCGCCGGCACGGTGGAGAGCCTGGAGATGAATCTCTCCCAGCTTCGGGATGAGAAGGAGGGCCTTGAGCTCACCATCGGAGAGCTCGAGGAAGAAAACGATGCGCTGACCGAAAAAATTTTCCAGCTCGAAGCCCAAGCATCCGAAGCCGGAGCGTCTGTTTTAGACGGCGAGGACGCGAGAGAAACCCTGCAGTCCGTAGAAGAAAAACTCTCCTTCTACGCCAAAGAAATCAAAGAACTGAATCCGAAAAAACTCACCGCCGAAGACGGAGAGACGCTCTACAATATCCTGACCTATACCTATAAGACGCTGAGGAAGGCGGGGGTGAAGGTATAGTAGAGCAGGTAAGGTGCAGCGCGAAAGTTAGGAGTGAGGAGTTAGGAGTGAGGAGTGAAGGTGCGCCGCATCAAATTGAAAGGCGGCGCGAGTTTTGTGATTGAAATTGGTGAGTCTGCTTCCTTATAACGAGGAGCTGAGGAGACTGTAAGTTCTTCGAATGAGACGCCATAAGAAATGACTCAGCTATTCCCTTCGGCGTCTCGCGGGGGGGCTTACAAGCTCCAAGCTCCTGGCTCAAAGCTATGGGTAAGCAGGTAGGCGTGCTGACTTTCCAAACTTGCGGCGCTTTTTAACTTGCGCGCCGCACCACCACTCCTCACTCCTCCCTTCTCACTCCTAACTTTACCGACCACTGACTACTAAACCTCAGCAAAAAGAAGAAAAAATAATTTGACACGCCCTTATAAAAACGATATAATACTCCTTGTGAGATTTGTCCGGAAACCACTAGCCCCGGAGGAAGGATGACATCTTGCGGTTCTGTTTTTATTTCAGGAGGAATCTTTTACAATGAAAAGCACATTCATGGCCAATGCGGGCAACATCACCCGTAAATGGTATATCGTTGATGCTGAAGGACTGACACTGGGCCGCCTGGCTGCCAATGTTGCTAAAGTTCTGACCGGCAAAAATAAACCTACCTACACACCGCATGTTGATACCGGCGACAATGTCATCGTCATCAATGCAGATAAAGTCGTTCTGACCGGCAAGAAAGAACTGAAGAAAGTTTACTTCCACTACACCGGATACATCGGCGGCGACCGCTACCAGAAGGCTGGCGACGCTCTCCGTGAAAAACCGGCTTGGGTAGTTGAACACGCTATCCGCGGCATGCTTCCGAAGAACAAGCTCGGTGCTCAGATGTACCGTAAGCTCCACGTATATGCAGGTGCTGAACATCCGCACGCAGCTCAGCAGCCTGAAGAATTGAAATTCGACATCCGTTAACCAGAAGGGAAGGAAATAAGAAATGGCAGAAGCTACATACTACGGCACTGGCCGCAGAAAAACATCCGTTGCCAGAGTCCGTCTGGTACCGGGACAGGGTAACATCGTAATCAACGGTCGCGAACTGAAAGACTACTTCGATCTCGCAACCCTTGAACTCATCATTAAACAGCCGCTCGAACTGACCGGCACCACCACCGCTTATGACGTGATCGCTAACGTAAAAGGCGGCGGACGTACAGGCCAGGCAGGCGCTATCCGTCACGGCATCAGCCGCGCACTCCTGGAAGTCGATGGCGACTACAGAAAAGTTCTGAAAGTTGCAGGTCTCCTGACCCGTGACCCGAGAATGAAAGAACGTAAGAAATACGGTCTCAAAAAAGCAAGAAAAGCAAGCCAGTTCTCCAAACGTTAATCGTTGGCCAATGGCAGAAAACGCTCATGGTTTTCCATGGGCGTTTTGTATTGCGTGGAAGGAGGCGTTAGCAGCACTGTCCTTATCCCTGAAATCTTTTGCTATTCCCATCCCCGATGAAGTATAATAGAAAAGATTCTAATATACCCGGGAGGACACAATGACAGAGAATGATATTCATGATGCCATAGAGACATTTGCTCGTTACGGTGTGCCGCAGGATCGGATTTTTGAGGAAGTCATGCGGGCCCGCTACCTGGATTATGTTCTCTTTTTGGATCCCACCAATGTGCAGTATGGGATTTCCATTTCTGACCTCTATGAAAATATGAAGCGCACCGCTGACAAGCTGGGGCTCTATGAAGGCGACGAAGACACCTACGCGAAGGTGTACACCCTGGCCCTTCGCGTGGAGCCGCTGGTCTTTGCGCCCGACGTGCCTCGCGCTCCAAAGGAAATCCATAGCCTCTTGCTCTCCGCTTTAGAGAAAGCAGCAGCTTCAGGCACCACAGTGCTCTTCACCGGCGCTGAGGGCTATCTTCCTTTCGCTGCGGAAATATTCGACAAGCTTGGCGGCAAGCGCGTGGCCATCGCCGTGAAACATCAAGTGTGGAAAGAGCGGCTGCAGCTTCTCTTCCCTCGCGGCCGGGCGATGCTCGAAGATGAATTGGCGGCTGATACCGAGAAGTACGATTACATTTTTGATTTCGAAACAGCCGGCGTTTCCTCCATGAGAAATCTTTGCCATCTGCTTTCGGAAGGCGGCGCCATGGATGTGCTGCTGCCCTATGACCTCTTACAAGAGACATCAGAAGACGCAGAGGTAGCTCGCGGCGCTTTGGCGGCAGAGAAGAAACTGGCCTCTTTCTATGACACGGAAATCGAAGGGGAAGAGTATGCGTTCCTTCGCTTCGAAGGGAAGGCTGTAGAGACTCTGACCTTCGGCGAGAGCGGATTTGCCGGCGGCGCTTTCTATGGCGAGGACCAGCTTACCATTCCAACGGAGGCTTTCGCGGCGGCAGCAGACTGGAATTATGATCTCTATGCCTACAATGGCTCCCAGGCGCTGCAGATGCTTCTTTCCGGAAATATCGTATCCATGGAGCATCAGATTTCTAAGGGCTTTGCGGTAGCACCGGCAGAAAAAGTATCCGGCCACTATGATGTAGTGAACGTGGACGCGGTGGCGCCTTCGGGGATCCGCAGGGACCTCCTCTCCTCTGCCATACTGAAAGAGGAAACCGAAGCAGTGGTACTTCACGAAGGAGACCTGGTGCTTGCGATTTCCAAAGATGAAATCCATACGGCAGTGGTGCCAAGCGGCCTTTCTGCCTTGGCTGGTGAGGGCGTCCTCGTGCTGCGACCGATTTCTACATATAAAGCCGGCTATCTGAAACTTTATCTGGATGGACAGGTGGGCCAGCTTTTCCTGGATACCATGAAGACCGGGGAGACCTACCACTTGACGCTCTCTCGCCTTCTTCGTATCCCCATGCCGAAGGCGGACGCAGAGACCGTTGACCAAGCCGATCGCCTTTGCAGGGAAACCACTGAGGCTCTGGCCGCTGCTGAAGCGGCTTGGCGCAAAGCGAAGCGGGACGGTGTGGCGCTCATGATGAGCCATTGATACCAATAATAAGTGAGGACCTATAAAAATGAAAATCGTACTAGCCACCCATAACAAGGGGAAGATTCGGGAATTTCAAAAGGCCTTCAGCGAAATCGGCTGGGACGCTGTGCCGATTTCCGAGGTGGCCGATGTGCCGGAGCCGGAAGAGACCGGCACTACCTTTGCCGAGAATGCACTGCAGAAGGCCCACTACTACGCCAAGGCCATAAACTTGCCGGTGCTCTCCGATGACTCAGGCATCGTGGCCTGCGCTTTGGGAGACAGGCCTGGCATCTACTCTGCTCGCTACGCCGGCCATCACGGTGACGATGAAGCAAACAACCAAAAGCTGGTGGCGGATCTCGCGCCTTATAGCGGCGATGATCGCAAGGGCTACTACGCCTGCGTGGTGGCTCTCTGCTGGCCCGATGGCAAAGCGCTGACCGGCGAAGGTACCTGCGAAGGGATCATCCGTGATTTCTACCAAGGCGAAGGCGGCTTCGGCTACGACCCCCTTTTCTTTCTGCCGGAATTCGGAAAGACCATGGCCGAGCTTTCGATGGAAGAGAAAAATAAAATTAGCCACCGCGGAAGGGCGCTGAAAGATTTGCTGGGGAAACTCAAATAGCGCCAAGCCCTCTTCTCAGAAGAGGGTGCCCGTAGGGCGGGTGATGTCAAAGTGATCAGTGATCAGTGATTAGTGATCAGGGCGCGCTCGGCGTTTGTGACAATTCGTGGAGCTTACCGCTAGTCCGTAAGATTCATTCAGCGATAGCCTAAAGTGTGCTTATTGCCTCTACTGTCAGATGCGCCTGATCACTAATCACTAATCACTAATCACTAATCACTGATTACCGACCACCGACTACTAAATTCCCAGCGGTGAAGGTTATCAAAACAGATAGGAATTTTTCTATAAGCGAAAAAACGCATAGTAAGTGTGTTCAACTATAGAGAAATAGTATACAACATATCATTATATTTCATTCAATTAGGCTCTATGATATAATTGGAAAAGTTCCAATCCATAGAGGAAAAGAACAGGGGTGACTTCATGAAACGAGGAAAGCTCAAATTACTAGGCTTCAATAATTTGACGAAGACGCTCAGCTTCAACATGTACGACATTTGTTATGCCAGCACAGAAGAAGAAAGAAACAAATACATCGCCTACATCGACGAAGTGTACAGCGCAGATCGGCTCACGCAGATCCTGAAGAAAGTCGCAGAAATGATTGGCGCCAATATTTTAAATATTGCCCAGCAGGACTACGACCCCCAGGGCGCCAGCGTGACCATGCTCATCGCCGAAGAGGAAGTGCAGAAGCAAGACGTGGTGTGCCACTTGGATAAGAGCCACATCACCGTCCACACCTATCCGGAAATGCATCCCCAGGATGGCATCTGCACCTTCCGCGCCGACATCGATGTATCCACCTGCGGCAAGATTTCGCCGCTCAATGCATTGAATTTCCTTCTGCAATCCTTCGAAGCTGACATCGTGAATACGGATTATCGCGTTCGCGGCTTCACCCGCGACGTGAACGGGAAGAAAATTTTCATTGATCACCGCATCAGCTCCATCCAGAACTACATGGAGCCACGGCTCCGTCACAAGTATGACATGATCGATGTGAATGTGTATCAGGAAAATATTTTCCACACCAAGATGCTGCTCCACGATTTCCAGTTGGACAACTACCTTTTCAATATGAAGGAAGCAGACCTGGACAAGAAGGAAGCGAAGCGTATCCGCCGTTTGTTGAAGCAGGAAATGTATGAAATCTTCAATGGTAGAAATATGCCTGCCATTCCTGATTAATAGCTCCATTGGTTATTTTCAAGGAGGAAAATAATGGATACTGCAAAACTGAAAGAAGAAGCATTGGCTCTTAGAAGAGAAAAACACCAGATGATCAAAACCGGTCTGAACGCTGCTGTAGAAAGCAACCACGACCTGGCTATCGTATACACACCGGGCGTATCCGCTCCGTGCCTCGCCATCAAAGACGACGAAGACCTCTCTCTTGAGCTCACCTGGAGAGGCAATGTAGTGGCTGTTATTTCCGACGGCACCCGCGTCCTCGGCATGGGTGACATCGGCGCAGCAGCGGCTATGCCGGTCATGGAAGGGAAATCCGCGCTCTACAAGAGATTCGGCGCTATCGATGCGATCCCGATCACTTTGGACACCAAAGACCCGCAGGAATTCATCCACACCGTGAAACTCCTGGAAAAGAACTTCGCCGGCATCAACTTGGAAGATATTTCCTCCCCGAAATGCTATGACATCGAAGACGAACTGAAGAAAATCATGAACATCCCGGTTTTCCACGATGACCAGCACGGCACCGCTATCGCAGCTCTCGCAGCTCTTCTCGGCGCTCTCAAAGTCGTCGGCAAGAAGATCGATGAAGTGAAAGTCGTCATGAACGGCGCAGGCGCTGCCGGCACCGCTATCGCTCGCCTCCTTTTGGAAGACGGCGTGAAACCGGAAAACCTCACCATCCTGAACTCCAAAGGCATCCTCTATGACAATGGCAAGAGAGACCGCGTACAGCAGGAACTCATCGCCAAAGTCAATCCGGAAAACAAACAGGGCAGCTTTGCAGACGCAGTCAAAGGCGCTGATGTCCTCATCGGCTGCTCCGCTCCCGGCGTATTCAATGTAGACGCTATCAAAGAAATGGCTGACAAGAGCATCGTCTTCGGCATGGCAAACCCGGTACCGGAAATCATGTATGAAGAAGCCAAAGAAAAAGGCGTATATGTATACGGCTCCGGCAGAAGCGACATGCCAAACCAGGTCAACAACTCCTCCGTATTCCCGGGCCTCTTCCGCGGCGCCTTGGACGTACGCGCTCGCCAGATCAACGAAGAAATGAAACTCGCTGCTGCTCACGCCCTGGCTGACCTCGCCATCAAGAGCGACAAGCTGGACGCTGACCACGTAGTCGTTGATGTATTCGACCCGCAGGTACCATTCGAAGTGGCCAAAGCCGTAGCCAAAGCCGCTATCGCTTCCGGCGTAGCCAGAGCTACCGAACTTCCGGAAAAATATAGAGACTAATCCTCTTATAGAAATAAAAACTCGTGAACCAACAGTTCACGAGTTTTTTGATGCAATAATGTAATCGGTAGTCGGTGGTCGGTAGCCCTCGCGCATTTTCCGCAATGTAGCCTTCTTCTTTGAAGAAGGTGCCCGTAGGGCGGATGATGCAATTTAGTGATCAGGGCGCGTTTGCCGCGAGCCCTATTCGCGGGTTTCCACTTTTCTTTTATAAAAGCAGCGATCCATTCGTCTTTATTTCCTCACGTGACAATCTTTCGCCTCAGTGATTTCGTATAATGAAAGAAAAAGGAGGCGAGCTATAT
>CAVEMF010000023.1:9940-13935 GCA_963616715.1 Ruminococcus bromii
GTATCATCGAGGGCTTAGGCGTGGGGATTTTTATCGCCCTTATGATTCTGCCGTTTTCGATTGTGTTTCTTTTGTACATTTTCGGTAGCCTTTTTTACACTGCTGGTAAAGAAATCCATCGTGATTGGAGACGCGGGAATATAAACGAAGTAAGAGAGGAAATCATATTGTTTCTAATTATTTGGGGGCCTTTCTTTTTTACTCTGCTGTACATTCTTTTTGATAGATAGTGAAATGTATTTCAGATATATATCGACTACTGACCACTATATTACTAGCGGTAATATAGAGCATGCCTCCGCAGCCAAACGCGTCCCGACTACCGACCACCGACCACCGATTACAAAATCGATAGCGGTATCATGACATATGCCTCCACCGCCAAACGCGCCCTGACTACCGACTACCGACCACTGACCACTGATCACTATATTGATAGCGGTATCCTGGAGCACGCCTCCGCACTCAAACGCGTCCTGATCACTGATCACTAAATCCCCTTCTTTCAAAAAAATCATAAAAATCCTTGACAAATCCCCCTTAAATGGATATACTAATATGCGTAACTTACGTGCGGCCCGGTGGTGTAGTGGTCTAACATGCCGCCCTGTCACGGCGGAGATCGTCAGTTCAAATCTGATCCGGGTCGCCATTGCGGAAGTAGCTCAGTGGTAGAGCACAACCTTGCCAAGGTTGGGGTCGCGGGTTCGAGTCCCGTTTTCCGCTCCATATGGCGGCATAGCCAAGCGGTAAGGCAGAGGTCTGCAAAACCTTTATCCCCAGTTCGATTCTGGGTGCCGCCTCCATATGCAAATCAATTTGACATTTATATATACCTGCCGGGGTGGCGGAACTGGCAGACGCAAGGGACTTAAAATCCCTCGGATCGTGAGATTCGTACCGGTTCGATTCCGGTCCTCGGCACCATATGAAATGTTGGCCGGAGCGTGATGCTCCGGCTTTTTTGTTATCTGCAAGGAAGCGATTTCTATGGCAAAGAAAGAAAAGAAAACCAATGTGATGCGTATCCTGGATAAAAACAAAATTTCCTACGATACCAAATCCTATGAGTATGACGAATCCGACCTCTCCGGCGTTCACGCCGCGGCGGCTCTAGGTTACGATCCGGCTATGGTATTCAAAACCATCGTCACCAAAGGCGACAAGACCGGCCCCGTAGTCTTCTGCCTCCCAGTGGCCGAGGAAATCGACCTCAAAGCAGCCGCCCGGGCCAGTGGAAATAAAAGCGTCGAGATGATCCACGTGAAGGACCTCTTAGGCCTCACCGGCTACATCCGCGGCGGCTGCTCGCCCATCGGCATGAAGAAAGCCTTTCCCACCTACCTTGATGAGAGCTGCCTAACCCAAGAAAAAATCAGCGTCAGCGCTGGCCAAAGAGGCCAGCAAGTCGTCTTAGCGCCCAGCGATCTCCTCGCCCTCCTTCGGGCCAAGACTGCAGACCTGGTAGCGAAATAAAAATAAAAAAAGAGTCACGAGCATTTGCTTGTGGCTCTTTTACATGGAAGAGATTTGCTCTCTTCCAAATTGCTTACTAAATAGCAAGCTGGTGTTCTCTGGCGATTTTCTCCACTTCCTCGACAGATAGCCCTGTGGATTCTGCAATGAGCTTTATGGGAGCTTTGTTTTGCAGGAGAGAAAGGGCGATTTGATTCGTTACGCGTTTTGTAGTTTCCTCACGGAGTACTTCTTTTGCCCGGTCTGCATCCCATTCAAAATTAACCATATCAAACACCTCACTTTCATGCTTGTAGAAATATTCAGCCATGAGCTCATGGCTTTCCTTGTGGCATCGAATAAAGAAAAATTATCTTTTACATCTTCACTGACTTTCGCAGTGAAGACACTGAAGAAATCATAGAAGCACTTTTTCTCTTTGCATTATATCATAGGGGAGCAAAATAAATTTTCGCTGTGCTTTGGTAAAAATGTTTCTCATACCTAGCTCTTGTCAATGGTCATGGGTATACTCAAAGAAAATGATTGTGAGGTAGCAGGAAATCTATTTTCTAAGGAGGATTTATAGTATGAGCGAAACGGTAATTGACATGATGACATCTTTGCAGGCAAAGGAAAAGTTGGACAGAGCGGTCGCTCTCTTTATGCAGGACCATGCTACGGAGGCCTATCCACTGTTTGAAGAATTGGCCAAGGCAGGAAATCCCAGGGCTTTATATTTCCTGGGAGAATATCATCGTTTCGCCTGGGCGGGATTAACGGAGAATAGGGAATTGGGATTCCGGTATCACCATCAGGGGGCTGAAAAAGGCGAGGTTTTGTGTCAGATGAATTTGGCTTATGAGGAAAAAACAACTCGGGAAGATATGGTGCAGGCCGCTATCCCGAAGCTGCTTCCTTTGGCTGAGGCGGGAGATGTAGTGGCACAGGATGAATTAGGAGATGCCTTGGCTCATTTAAAAGCAGCCAAAGAGGCAGAGTATTGGCTTGAGAAGGCGGCAGAAGCAGGCTATTGGCGGGCGATATATAACCTGGCAAGTGCCTATGAGGGGCATAGAAGTATTCGCAAAGATTTAGATAAGGCCATGGAGTGGTACGGAATTTTAGCCCAAATGCGGGGAGAGCATGTAACGAATGCATTAGAGGGAATTGCTTTTCTTTATCATATACAAGGGAAATATGATGAGAAATTTCAGTTTGGTTCTAAGTTGGCTGCTGAGGGATCTGATTGGGGTATGTTTTATGTGGCTGAAGGCTATGAGGAGGGGAAAGGGGTTATCGAGAATCAGGAGAAGGCTATAGAATGGTTTCAAAAGGCCTATGATTGCCATGGAGATGCTGCGGGATATGCTGCACTTCGCTTGGGCCATATATATTACCACAGCCTGAAGGATATAGAGAAAGCCTTTGCTTGGTATCGTAAGTGTGCGGAAGCAGGGCTGGGTTGGGGAATGTGCTATGTTGGCGATTGCTATCGCGATGGAGAGGGAGTAGATAAAAATCTGAAAAAGGCAATGGACTGGTACCGTAGGGCTTATAATCTTCATAAAGCAGGAGCAGGGAAAGCGGCTAACGAGATCGGACTGATTTACTCTTCGGAGGAGAATGACGAGGAGGCCTTTGCATGGTATAGCAAAGGAGCAGAAGAAGGTAATGAATGGGCTATGTACAATTTAGCTGAAATGTATCGAGAAGGAGAGGGAGTGAGTGAAGATCCTGATAAAGCCATGAAATGGTATAAAAAAGCCTACGCGTGTCATGGGGAAGCAGCCGGAGATGCGGCTAACTGGATTGGGAGGCTTTACTATTTGGCGGGAAATGAAAATGAAGCTTTTCGCTGGAACTTTACAGGTGCTCAAGACGGCTCTGAGGAGGCTATGTACGACTTGGCCGGTTTGTACCTGAGCGATGGCGTGGCAGAAAATCAAAATGAAGCCATGGAATGGTATGAAAAGATATATCATCTTCATGGAGAAAGGGCAGGCGAGGCAGCCAATTATATAGGTGTTTTATATGGTGATTATAAAAAGGATCCAAAGATGGCCTTTACTTGGTTCCTTCGGGGAGCGGAAGAAGGCTTCGATTGCGCTATGGCCAATTTGGGAAACCTCTATGAGTCAGGTAAGGGCGTCGAGAAGGATATAGGCAAAGCGATAGAGTGGTACGAAAAGGCTTATGAGATGCATGAGGGGGATGCCGGATATGCGGCTGCTCAGATTTCCGATATTTATGAGGATTTGGGGAATCAGGAAAAGAAATTGGAATGGGAAGAGAAAAGTGCTGAGGAAGGTTTTGCCGGAGCGATGATTCGTATGGGACTGCGCTATGATGGAGAAGACGCATCTCCGGCGGATCGTGAGAAGGCGATAGAGTGGTATCGAAAAGCCTATGAAGCACAAGGCGGTGCAGCTGAGTTTGCGGCATTATTTTTGGCGATGGCATATGACAAGCAAGAACAGGTAGATCAGGCTGTAAAATGGTATCAGAAGGTGATTGATTTCCATGGGGTAAATGAGAAG
>CAVEMF010000024.1:0-13714 GCA_963616715.1 Ruminococcus bromii
TTGTACTTATAGCGCTACAGCAAATAGATCCTTCGACTTCGCTCAGGATGACGGATGCGGGGAACGGCGCGGCAGGCTGCTTTCTCGCCTAACCCCCGCCTTTCAGGCCCTCCCCCTTCCAAAGGAAGTGGGTAAAAAAGGAAGCATCATCCGCCCTTCGGGCACCTTCTTCAGGGAAGAAGGCTTGAGATGGAGGGATTTCCGCTTTGCATGAAGAAGGCTAATATAAAGGCTTAAACAGATATGAAAATCGATTTCTTACAGATATACAAAACAAGATGCACAAGATTTCTTTCGGAAAAAATAAATCGGATTTCCACTGATAAAAATCAAAAAATCGTACGCAGAGAACCGAATGCGGGAAAATGCTAAACAGATATGAAATCGCATGGATGGTATACCATGTAAAGTACAATTGACAATCGCAACGATATCTAGGGGCTTGACTAGTTGTGGTATTATGGAAACTCGGTAAAAGGGGTGGCGATACTATATGTACTCAGAGTTCATGACAAAGAGGCGGTTTGGGGTACTAGACATGCTATACCAATCGTTGTATAATCAAGTCATGAAGTTCAGAGCACGTGTGTGCACCAGTCCCTAGGCGGCGATTCCGATTCTGAGATATCTACAGGCCTGATGAATCATTACGGAAGGCTGACCCACAGGGATGGAAGATCTTACGAGCTTTGAAAGTCATCGGACAGGTGGAAGGATTTGTAGAGCCTCTTCCCGAGACCTGCCTAAGGCTCATACTGAAAAACCAAATTTCCGGATGTAAATGACCATCCCACTTCCCTGCTACCCGCCGATTGCGAGCCCCGACGATAGCCCAGGACGCGTGCTTCGGCACACTAGCGACACCGGCACCGATTCCGAGTTCCCTCTACCCGCGTGGCAAAGGTGGGAGGTCTTGTCCGGATTTTTATCGTGATGATTTCTTTCGTTTTTATTTGATTTCGCAAATATCCCGGCCCGGGATTTCCGGGCATGTGTTTACTATAGATGGAGAATTTTTATTATGTCTAAAACGCTTGAAATGACATTTAATCTGGAAGATGGGCGCACGATGCTCATCACGATCCCCTCCCCGAAGGATGATCTGACTTTGGAAGCAGTGAAGGCAAAGGCCGCGCTGATCATGCCTATCTTGGAAGCAAATAACGGTGCTTCTGCAGTTTCGCTGAAACAGGCGAAGGTGGTAGAGAGCACTTCTACTGTTCTTGAATAAGGAGAAATACTATGGCAACTAAGAAAAATCTGGTCGATTTGAAATTGCAGGTGCAGGTGGAGGATGACTCTTCTGGCAGCACGAAATTGAAGAATCTGAGCTACACCAAAATCAAGCTGAATGCTACTGATGAGGAGCTCCTCACTGCAGGAAATGCGATCGCAGAATTGCAGACGAGAAATCTTTCCAATGTGCGCTCCATCGTGACCGGCGACTTGATGTCGGAATAGGGCAATAAAAAAAGTGCTCCCAGCAGGGAGCACTTTTTTATTGCCTTATTCTTCCTCGTATTTCCTGATTTCTTCCATCAGCGCATCGATGAGCTCGTCCTCCGGCACGCTGCGGAGCACTTTTCCTTTGCGGAAAAGGAGACCGCTGCCTTTGCCTCCGGCGATGCCGAAGTCCGCTTCTCTTGCTTCTCCCGGCCCATTGACGGCGCAGCCCATGACGGCGACCTTGATGGGCTTTTTGAATGCCTGGATTTTTTCTTCCACGATCTGCGCCATTTCGATGAGATTCACTTGCGTGCGGCCGCAGGTGGGACAGGAAATCAGGACCGGTCCGTACTGCTGCATGCCCACGGAGCTCAGGATTTCCTTCGCTGCTTTTACTTCTTTCAACGGGTCATCGGTCAAAGACACGCGGAGCGTATCGCCGATGCCGTCCAAAAGGAGCGCGCCGATGCCGATGGCGGACTTGATGGTGCCGCGATAGAGCGTCCCCGCTTCGGTGACGCCAAGGTGCAGCGGATAATCGACTTTTTCTGCCAAAAGGCGATTCGCCTTCACCATCATAGGCACGTCGGTGGATTTCACAGAAATCACGATGTCATGAAAATCTTCCGCTTCCAGGATGCGCACGTGAGTGAGCGCGCCTTCCACCATGCCTTCTGCCGTGGGATGGCCGCCATAAGCGTCTAAAATTTCCGTCGGAAGAGAGCCGGCGTTGATGCCGATGCGGATGGGGATGTGCTTCGCCTTTGCCATCTCCACCACTTTCACCACATTTTCCCGCTTGCCGATATTTCCCGGATTGATGCGGAGTGCGTCGATCCCCTGCTCCATAGCCGTCAGCGCCAAGCGATAATCGAAATGAATATCCGCCACCAATGGCACATTGACTTTGGCACGAAGGGCGCCGATGGCTTCGGCGGCTTTCTTATCCGGCACCGCCACACGGATGATATCCGCCCCCGCCGCATGGAGCGCATTGATCTGCGCTGCTGCTGCCTCTGTATCGATAGGGCTGAAGGTGCTCATAGACTGGATCGCAATGGGCGCACCGCCGCCGATTTTCACATTTCCTACCTGTATCTGTCTGGTCTGTCCCATAGAAACCTCTTATTTCAACAATTCCGTAATGTCATTGGCCATAGCGAAAATGAAAAGTCCCACCAAAATGGAGACGCCTACAGCCTGGATATACATCAGCGCTTTTTGCGGCAATTCTCTGCCCAAAATCGCTTCCAAAAGAATCAGCACCAGGTGGCCGCCATCGAGGAGCGGCACCGGGAGGATATTCAGAAATCCCAAATTCAGACTCAGAAGCGCGATGAAAAGAAATAGCGAAGTCACGCCGTAATCTGCCACCTGCGCCGACATGCGCGCCACACCGATGGGGCCCGACACTTCCGCCTCGCCGCCGCTGATCATGGCATAGAGCCCGCCGCCCATCATTTTCAGAAGGAAGCTGCAACGGTCAAAGCTCATAGAAATCGCCTCGCCAAAGGTGGTGTCGTGATGCTCCATGTAAGGGGAAATCCCCATGATGGGACGGCCATCGCCCCGGTCCTGCGGGATGATGGTGACGTCCTTCGTTTCGCCCTCTCGCTCGATGGTGACCTGAGCGATCCGATTTCCTTTATCCTTCAAAGCCTCACCAATGTCCGTCCATTTCTCCATGGATTTCCCATCGATGGAAACAATGCGATCCCCCGGCGCCAAGTGCTGCTCAGCCGCCGACGTGCCCTCGAGCACCGAGCCTACTACCGGAAGATTCGGGAAAGTCTGGTAGCCTTCGATTTTGAAGACGGAAATAAAAATCAATAGCGCCAGTAGCACATTGAAAGCCGCGCCGCCGACAATGACGAGGAGCTTTGCCCACACCGGCTTCTGATTGAAAGCCTTCGGGTCGTCTCGATTTTCATCGTCCATGCCGGCAATTTTGTTGTAGCCACCCAAGGGAATGAGGCGGATGGAGTACATGGTGTCCCCCCGCTTCACCGACCACAGGAGCGGCCCAAAGCCGATGGAAAATTCGATGACCCGCATGCCTGTCCACTTGGCCATCAGGAAATGACCACCTTCGTGAACAAATACGATGATGGCAAAGACGAAGAGCGGCGCCAATATATTTGAAATCATAGGCCAATCCTCGCGATGCACTGCCGCGAGAGCTCGCGGGCTTTCTTGTCCGCTTCCCACACATCGGAAAGCGCGGTGACCTCACGGGTGTCCCAGCGCTGCAGCGTATCCTCTACCACGTCAAAAATAGAAAGGAACGACAATTTCCCCTGAATAAATCCGCGAATCGCCTCTTCGTTGGCTGCGTTGAAAGCGGTGGTGGTATCGCCGCCGGCTTTGCCCGCCTCAAAGGCCATTTGCAAGGAGCGGAACACTTTCGTGTCTGGCTTCGCAATCAAAATGGAAGTGATGGCAGACCAGTCCACAAATTCATGAGACGGCGACGGGAGACGATCGGGATACGTCAGGGCAAATTGAATAGGAAGGCGCATGTCCGGCAGTCCCAGCTGCGCCATGATGGAGCCATCGTCGTACTCCACCATGGAATGGATGAGACTTTGCGGCTGCACCACCACGTCGATCTTGTCGTAATCCACACCAAAGAGCCAATGGGCTTCGATCACTTCCAGACCTTTATTAAAAAGCGTCGCCGAGTCCAGTGTCACCTTCATGCCCATATTCCAAGTGGGATGCTTCATGGCGTCAGCCACGGTGACCTTCGCCAATTCTTCCCTGGATTTCCCGCGGAAAGGACCGCCCGATGCAGTGAGGATCAGCTTATGGATGCCCTTCTTGTCCTGGCCCAAAAGACTTTGGAAAATAGCGGAATGTTCGCTATCCACCGGACGAATCAAAGTGTGATGCTTCTTCGCTGCCGTGAGCACGAGACTCCCGCCGGCCACCAAGGTTTCCTTATTCGCCAGCGCCAGCTCCTTCCCCGCTTCGATAGCTGCCAGCGTCGGCGCAAGGCCCGTGATGCCTACCACAGAAACCAGCACCAGGTCCACATCGTCTCTTTTGACGACCTCAGTCAAAGCCGCCTCGCCGATCAAAACCTCTGCATCGCCATCGTAGCGCTCCCGGAATTTCTGCCCCGCTGCTTCGTCAGTCACCACCACCGCATGGGGATGAAATTCATAGGCCTGCTCCAAAAGCTTTTCCACATTCGTATGGGCCGCGATGACGGAGGCATGAAATAAATCCGAGTGAAGCCGTAGCACATCCATAGTCTGGGTACCGATGGAGCCGGTACTTCCTAAAACTGCAATTTCCTTCATAGGCATGTCCTCCAGGGTAAAAAGAAGGGCAGATACTCGGGGAGAATATCTGCACTATTTGTAATCATGATAAACGCTTGGGATTGTAGTGTTTAGTGATCAGTGATTAGTGATCAGGACGCAATTTCCGCTATTGCACGACTTTTTGCCAGAATAGGGCTCGAGGTGACGATGCAATTAAGTAAAGAATTCTAAATGCCAGCAGCTAGAATAGCTCATGTTGCACTAGCCTTAATCCGTAGCCCCTTGGAGAAGGGGCGCGCGTTAGCGGGGGATAGAAATGCGCTAAAGGCGTGCACTAGCGGTATCATGCTTGCTGACACGACAGTCTTACCATGCTGTCATCCTGAGCGAAGTCGAAGGATCCATCAGCAGTAGCGGTATCATGCAAAGCCTTACGCAAACATCAGCACGCTTTCCGCTACTGCTGATTATGCACCTACTGTGCATTTCTATCCGGCCCTATCGGGCGACCCTTCTCCAAGGGGCTACTCATATAGGGCTATAGCAACAAATCGACGCGTACCCTCAGCATAAAATCCTTAATTTAACAGCATTACTTGAAGTAGGGTCTACGGATTAAGGCTAGTGTAACATATTCTTTCTAGCTGCTGGTATTTATATTTCTTATCGCAAAAGCGCCAGCATGGCTGCCAGGGACGGGGCCACGAAGAGGAGGCTGTCGAAGCGATCCATCATACCGCCGTGACCGGGAAGGATATTTCCCGAGTCCTTGATATCACAAGCTCTTTTCACATAGGATTCGAAAAGGTCGCCCATAGGCGCCATGACAGCGCACATCAAAGAGAGGAGGAATCCTTCCACCAAGTCATATCCTACCGAAGCCGACAAGATGACGCCCAAGGCCACGCAGCCGATGGCGCCACCGGCAAGGCCCTCCACTGTTTTGTTCGGGCTGATGTGGGGCGCCATTTTTCGTTTGCCGAAGCGCTTACCCACAAGATACGCAAAGGAGTCGCTGGCCCAAGTGCAGATGAGTGCCAAAAGGATGAGAAAAATCCCCGGCTCGATGGATACGGCCCCGGCGGGCAAGAGTTCCTCACTGCCGCGAAGGAGCGCCAGTGTGCCGAAGCCGATGCCGAAGTACACCGCGCCAAAAGCCGTATAAATAAGCCCGGTCATGCTTTCCTTCTTGATGCCCAAGATGAGATAGAGAAGGAGCACGAAGGTCAAGAGCACCGCAGCCATGAAAATTTTCAAGGAATAAAATCCCGCGGCGCCGATCATAAGAAGCGTAGCCAAAGCAGCAGGCTTTAGATAGATCTTCACCTCAAAATGCCGAAGCATTTTGTCATATTCCAAAAGCGCCAGGAGAGACACAGCCATGACCGCAGCGGTCAAGAACCAACCGCCCAGCCATACCAGAAGGAGCACGGCCAAAATGCCGACGATGGCGGTGATCACACGTACTTTCATTTTTTATCCTCCGTCAGACCGCCAAAGCGCCGATCTCTACCGGTAAACCAATCGATGGCCTTTTGCAATTCCGCTTCCGTGAAGTCCGGCCACAGGACCGGTGTGAAATAGAGTTCCCCATAGGAAATCTGCCACAGAAGGAAATTGGAAATACGAGACTCCCCGCCGGTGCGAATCATAAGATCCACGTCCTGCGCCGATGATGGATACAGAGCGCCTGCAATGGTTTCCTCTTTGATTTCCTTCGGAGACAGCTCGCCCTTCGCCACCCTTTCGGCGATGGACTGCACCGCAGAAACCAGCTCGTGACGGCCGCCGTAGTTGATGGCCACATTCAGGATCAGCCCATCATTGCCGGCGGTATCTCTCTCGCACTGCTCGATTTCCTTTCGAAGGCCACTATCCAGGATGGACGTATCGCCCACGATATGGACCTGCACATTGTCTTCCACCAATTCCCGAAGCTGGCTGATCAAGTAATTTTTGAAAAGCTTCATCAAAAAGCGGACTTCGATAGACGGACGCTTCCAGTTTTCCGTAGAAAAAGCGTACAGCGTCAGCACGCGAATGCCCATATGACCGGCCGCGCGGACGATGGTCTTCACATTAGCCGCGCCCACCTGGTGGCCATAGGTTCTCTCCCGGCCCCGCTGCTTCGCCCAGCGGCCATTTCCATCGAGAATAATGGCTACATGCTCAGGAAACGATTTTTTATCAGACATAACAAAGACTCCTAAGAAACACTTCGAATCCAGCGTTCTTACACAAAAGAGGTAAAGGGGACGGGGTCAGGGGTCAGGGGTCTACCCATTTAGCGGTCTTTTGCGCCAAGCCTGGCACCGATATTGCTGTTTAGAACTCCGGCTATGTGGAAAGTTTTTATTTCAAAACTTGCGGCGCTTCCAAATTTGTGCGCCGCGCCTTCCCTTGCCCCTCGCCCCTTGAACCTTGAACCCTTTCTGCTCGAAAAGCCGCTCCTTCAACATTTACCTATGACTGCCGCAACACTCTCGCTATAATTCATCCGCGGCATGATGACAGCCCTTTCGCCGGCTCTGACCAAGTACATTTCCTCAGAGAGAGAATCTTTTCTCCCATGCGTCAAAGAAATCGTACCCTCGGGATACGATTTCTTTAAGGAAAGTCTTATGGATTCAGTGAAAGGGACACCCGGACATACAGGAGTCTCACTCATACAGACATGATCTCTTTAATTTTCTTTTCCGTAGCGGCTTCCAGTTCTTTGATCTTCTTGTCAGTCAGCTTCTGGATCTTTTCTTCGGTTTCCTTGATCACATCCTTGGAAACATCGCTATTCTTCTGTTCCTTCTTCAGGAAATCGTTGCCATCTCTTCTGATGTTGCGGATAGCGACTTTGCCTTCTTCGGCTTTCTTGTTCACTACTTTGACCAGAGATTTGCGGCGTTCTTCGGTGAGCTGCGGGATAGCCATGCGGATCAGGTTGCCATCGTTCATCGGCACCAGGCCCAAGTCGGACTGGAGGATCGCTTTTTCAATATCCTTCAGAAGGCCTTTGTCCCAAGGCTGTACCACCAGCATGCGCGCTTCCGGTACAGTGACAGAAGCCACCTGGGTGATCGGTGTGCGGGTGCCGTAGTAGTCTACGAATACACGGTCAAGGAGGCTCGGGCTTGCCTGGCCGGTACGGATGGTGGTGAATTCATTTTTCAGCGCAGTGATGCTCTTGTCCATTTTTTCGGACAGATTTTTGAGTTCTTCTTCGTACATAGTCTTACTTCCCTTCGATCAGCGTGCCAAGAGTTTCGCCCTTGCAAGCTTTTACAATATTTCCCGGTACATCGATATTGAATACCTGGATCGGAATTTCATTATTCATGCAAAGAGTGATGGCCGTATTATCCATGACAGCCAATTCCTTCTGCAGCACTTCGCCATAGGTCAGATGGGTGAACATCTTCGCTTCCGGATGGAATTTCGGATCTGCATCATAGACGCCATCGGTCTGTTTCTTCGCCATCAGCATCACGTCTGCTTCGATTTCCGCACTGCGGAGAGCCGCTGTGGTATCGGTAGTGAAATACGGATTGCCGGTGCCGGCGCCGAAAATCACCACTCTGCCCTTTTCCAAGTGACGAATCGCACGGCGACGGATGTATGGTTCAGCAATCTGGCGCATTTCGATAGCCGTCTGTACGCGGGTAGAAATGCCCAGCTTTTCCAATGCATCCTGCATAGCCACGGAGTTGATCACCGTAGCCAGCATGCCCATGTAGTCAGCGGAAGCGCGTTCCATGCCGCCCTGGCTGCCCTTGAGGCCTCTCCAAATGTTGCCGCCGCCTACCACAAGCGCCACTTCGATGCCGGCTTCGCAAGCTTCTTTGATTTCTCCTGCCAAACGATATACAGTTTCCGGATCGATGCCAAAACCTTTGTCATTGGCCAATGCTTCACCGGATAATTTCAGCATTACTCTCTTGTACTTATTGTTTTCAGTCGTCATTGTACACCCCCGTAAAATGATTTGAAACCATCTCTGTCATTATATATTATTTTCCATAGGCAAGCTAGAGGGAATTTAGGAAATAAGGCGCTGGTGGGTTTAGTGATCAGTGATTAGTGATCAGTGATCAGGGCGCGCGTACCTGCTGCCTCATAGCTAGGAGCTGAGAGCTAGGAGCTAGGCTGGAGTCATTCAGCATGCTAAGCGGTAGCCATAGGAGCACCCATGGCCTTGAAAGAGTCGCCCCTTGGAGAAGCAATGCTATTGAGTTAAGCTTTTTAAATACCAGCAGTTAGAATCGTTATGTTATGCAAGCGTTAAGGAGTAGCCCCTTGGAGAAGGGGCGCGCGATAGCGGAGGATAGAAATGCGCTGAAAGCGCATGCTCAGCACTAGCCCAAAGCATGCTAATTTTGCACAAGGCTTTGCATAATACCGCTGCTGCTGGTTATGCGCCTACGGCGCATTTCTATCCGGCCCTATGGGCGACCCTTCTCCAAGGGTCTACTCATGTAGGGCCAGAGCAACAGAATAGGCAAACCCTCAGCATAAATTTCTTAGCTTAACTAGATTTTCCGTATTTCTAAACTCGCGCCGCTTTTTATTTGATGCGGCGTACCTCTCCTTGCCCCTTGACCCCCGAACCCTGACCCTTTCACCTATTATTTCCTAAAAAAGGCCATAAAATAAGAGAACACCAAAAGTTAGTGTTCTCTTATATATGATGTATTACTGGTTCAGCTGTTTAGCTACTTCTGCAGCCAAGTCATCCTGTTTCTTTTCGATGCCTTCGCCGAGCTGGAAGCGAGCGAAACGAACTACGTCAGCACTCTTAGATTTCAGGAGTTTAGCCACGGTGAGGTCGCCGTCTTTGATGAATTCCTGATCTACGAGGCAAACTTCCTTGTAGTACTTGTTGACACGGCCAAGAACCATCTTTTCGATGATAGCTTCCGGCTTGCCTTCGTTTCTTGCTTCAGCAGCCAGGACTTCTTTTTCGTGTTCAATTTCAGTCTGCGGAACTTCGGTGCGGTTCAGGTAGGAAGGATTTGCAGCAGCGACCTGCATAGCGATATCCTTGCCCAGTTCAGCGTCTCCGCCCTTCATTTCTACGAGAACGCCGATCTTGCCGCCGCCGTGGATGTAGCTGTGAACGGTGCCTTCAGCGCTTTCATAGCGAACGAAACGACGAACGGAAATGTTTTCGCCGATCTTTGCTACAGCTTCGGTTACCTGGTCTTTTACAGATTTGCCATTCATTTCAGAAGCAAGGAGAGCGTCTACGTCAGCCGGGTTGGTAGCAAGGATCTGCTGAGCGATAGCGCCTGCCAGAGCTCTGAAGTCTTCGTTGTTGCCTACGAAGTCGGTTTCGCAGTTTACTTCTACTACGGTGCCTACTTTGCCGTCTGCGGAAATAGCAGCTACGACAGCGCCTTCAGCAGCTACGCGGCTTGCTTTTTTAGCAGCCTGGGACAGTCCCTTTTCACGGAGAATGTCTACTGCTTTTTCCAAATCGCCTTCCGCTTCAACGAGTGCCTTTTTGCAATCCATCATTCCGGCACCGGTCTTGGTACGCAGATCTTTTACCATGCTAGCTGTAATTGCCATCTTATGACCTCCATCATAAAAATCAAGGTATTTGTAATGATTGTCAGGAAATCAGCGGGGAAGTCCCCGCATTTCCTGTTTATTTATTATTCCTGTTCAGCAGCTTCTTCAGCAGCTTCTTCTACCGGAGCTTCAGCAGCTTCTTCTTCCTGCTGACCCTGACGGCCTTCGAGGACTGCGTCAGCCATCTTGCTAGCCAGGAGTCTTACTGCGCGGATAGCGTCATCGTTTGCCGGGATCGGGAAATCAACAACGTCCGGATCGCAGTTGGTGTCAACGGTAGCAACAACCGGAATGTGGAGCTTGTGAGCTTCGGAAACAGCGATTTCTTCCTTCTTGGAGTCGATGATGAAAATAGCGCCCGGGATCTTCTTCATGTCTTTGATACCGCCGAGGTTCTTTTCCAGTTTTTCCAGTTCGCGTTTCATGAGGATAACTTCCTTCTTCGGATACTGGTCGGTGGTGCCTTCTTCAAACATTTTTTCCAGTTCTTTCAGACGAGCGATACGGGTCTGAATGGTGCGGAAGTTGGTGAGCATGCCGCCGAGCCAACGTTCATTGACATAGAACTGGTTGCAACGGGTAGCTTCTTCTTTTACAGAGTTCTGAGCCTGTTTCTTGGTGCCTACGAAGAGGACGGATTCGCCTTTAGCTGCTACTTCACGGATGAAAGCGTAAGCTTCTTCTACCTTCTTTACGGTCTTCTGCAGATCGATGATGTAGATGCCGTTTCTTTCGGTGAAAATGAAGCGAGCCATTTTCGGGTTCCAACGACGGGTCTGATGACCAAAGTGAACGCCTGCTTCGAGTAACTGTTTCATGGATACAACTGCCATAATATAACCTCCTGTTATTAACCTCTGCCTTCGTCCTTTCCTGCAGCCACTTCGAGGTTTGTGAAATAAAATTTCCTCGTAAGCACAGATGCAAGATCCGATAGACATGTGTACTCATGCGTTATCCATTCTATCAAAAAGATTTTTCCAATGCAAGATGTTTTTGAAAATTTTTTGTTAGTGATCAGTGATTAGTGATCAGTGATTAGTACGCGTTTGGCTGCTTCCTCGACTTTCCCACTTCCTTGATTTGCCCTCTTCCCTGACGAGGGTGCCCGGAGGGCAGGTGATGCATGAAGAATAGTCGGTAGTCAGTGATCAGTGGTCAGTGATTAGTGATTAGTACGCGTTTGGCTGCTTCCTCCATTTGCCTTCTTCCTTGAAGAAGGTGGCCGCAGGCCGGATGATGCATAAAAAGTAGTCGGTGGTCGGGATGCATCTGGCCCTTCCGCAACTTGCCCTCTTATCCAAAGAGAGTGATACCGATTATGTGAGATAACCGTCAAATGCGCCCTGATCACTAATCACTAATCACTGATCACTAAATAAAAAAAGAGCTGCGAAAAAATCGCAACTCTTTGTTTGGCAGAGCGAGCATTCAATAAGCCGAGTTCTGTCCCACTTGCGTGGTGATGATTATCTGTCTAGACAGCCAATTGCTTGACTGTTCAAGCGACGCAACCCGGAAGGTCAGCGGGCAACCTCAACCCTTCCCTATTCGGTCTTGCTTCGGATGGGGTTTACCAAGCCAGCCGGTCTCCCGACTGCTGGTGCGCTCTTACCGCACCTTTCCACCCTTACCACTTGCGTGGCGGTCTCCTTTTCTATGGCACTTTCCCTAGGATCACTCCCGCCGGACGTTATCCGGCATCCTGCCCTGCGAAGCTCGGACTTTCCTCACGCCTTGCGGCCCGCAATCATCTTTCCTGCTCGCGGGGTATAGTATAGCACGGAATGAGGGGAAATTCAAGCTGGTGGTTTAGTGATCAGTGATTAGTGATCAGTGATCAGGGCGCGTTTGGCTGCTTCCTCGACTTGCCTTCTTCCCTGAAGAAGGTGGCCGCAGGCCGGATGATGCACAAAGTAGTCGGTGGTCAGTGATCAGTGGTCAGGACGCGTTTGGCTGCTTCCCCACTACCGTGAACCGTTTACCGACTTTCTTGCCGATACCAGGAAATGGAGTGAAAAACTGTTTCAAGAAAAGGGGCCTATCGCTCGATTTCTCGCTATCTCAAGCACGCACGGTGAGCGGTTACACGGTTATACGGATAACGGACGTGGGAAAGCAAGTCAGTATGCTATCCTCAAAAAAGGCTCACAACTCTTCAAAAATATCTCGCTGCGCTTCATAGGCCACGACTTCCAGGTCCCAGCCACGTGCTCTTGCCTCTTCTTCCATGCGGCGGGAAAGCGCGGGCACGATGACACGCTCAGTATAGAAATGTCCGCCGTCTGCGATGAGGAGCCCCAGAGCCGCTGCGTCTTGGGCTTCATGGTATTTGAGATCGCCGGTGAGATAGAGGTCAGCGCCTTTGGATTTCGCCAAAGCTGCGAATTCGCTCCCCGCGCCGCCAAGGACTGCCACGCGGCGCACAGGGGAAGACGCATCGCCGGCATAGCGAAGGACAGGGATGCCCAATTTCTCCTTGATATAAGAGAGCGCCTCTTTCCCGTCCATTTCCCTGGGCAAATCGCCGATGCGGCCCATGTACTCCCGGCTTTTCCCGTTCTGCAGCTCATAGACATCATAGTGCGCATCCCCGGCCCGCTCTTTCAAGGCCGAAAGCACAGTAGAAAGCGCCGCACCCTTCACATTCATTTCCAGCTTCACCGTGTCTGCCATATCCACATCATTATCCAGGAAATAATAATGCCCCGTCTCCTCGGCATACTCTTTTTCCAGATACCCGCGGAACGCTTTCGCCACCGCCGGGCGCAGGTAAATGGCCAGCTTATACATAGCCTCTTCCCTTCCGCCCACCAGGCCCGTTCTATTTACAAGGCCCAGTGCATCAGCCAAAGCATCATTCACGCCGCCCTGCGCCGTATCCAAATTCGTATGGGCCGCAAAAGCGAGAATATCGTGCTTGATGAGCTTCTCGATGACCCGGCCCTTATACGTGGTAAGATCCAGCTCATGCAGCGCTTTGAAAAGGAAGGGATGATGGGAAATAATCATGGAAATCCCATTTTCCACCGCAAAGTCCACCACCTCTTCCGTCAGATCCAAGGAAATCAAAACCTTCTTGACTTCCCTATCAGGATTCCCCACCTGCAAGCCCGGGTGATCCCATCTCTCCGCCAGCGCGCGAGGCGCCCAGATTTCCATGAGCTGCATGATGTCTTTGGCTATCACATTCATAGTATCCCTCCATAATACGACAATCTTGTACGGATTTTTAGCGAAATGTGCACCTTCATTATAGAATTTTATCCTTTTTAGAGCAATAGAAATAAGCCACCAGTCAAAAGTAGCACCCTACTCAGTCCCCCAGAGGCTGCGCTATCGATTTGGGGTGAAAGCGGATTGTGGGTAAAAGGGGCAGGGGGCAAGGGGAGGTGCGGCGCACAAATTAGGAAGCGCCGCGAGTTTTGAAATGG
>CAVEMF010000025.1:0-13534 GCA_963616715.1 Ruminococcus bromii
GTTGTAGCTAAGATCGCAAAATAATTTAGCCTTTCGCTAAATGAAAAGAGCTCCCTTACGGGAGCTCTTTTTGTATGCCATCTTCACTGAAGAGGGTGCCCGAAGGGCGGGTGATGCCAAAGTGGTCGGTAGTTGGGGCGCGCGTACCTGCTTTCTCATAGCTTTGAGCTATGAGCTTGGAGCTAGGAGCTTGGCTAGAGACAATGGGAGTGTTTAGCGATAGAGATAGGTAGCACCCGCGAACCTGCTTCCCCACTACCGGGAACCGTTTACCGTATAACCGTTAACCGATTCTTTTGGCGATTGCGGGAAATGGAGCAACGCCATGTTTCGATATAGTGCTTTCTCCTCCAGCTCCCGTAATCCGAAGTATGCTCGGTGAACGGTTACACGGATAACGGTAGTGGGAAAGCAGATACGCGCGCTGCCATCTCCCTCTAATTCCTCGGCGTCTCGTGGGGAGAGCTTACAGGCTCCAAGCTCCTGGCTCAAAGCTATGATGAAGCAGGTACGCGCGCCCCGACTACCGACTATTTAGTCTCTAGCCGTAGCATCTCCCTGTATGCACCAGCGGAAATCGCGTCCTGATCACTGATCACTGACCCCTGATCACTATCCCCCGCCCCCCCGACCCCTGATCACTTCCTTCCCACATATATAGCCGCTTTATTTACAAATTGCTTCATGTACGATTCCGCGCGGGCGAGGTCTTCGCTGTCTGGATGTTTGGCGGCTTCTTGGACAACGGCTTCCATTTGCGGGGAGTTGTGGGGACTTCCTTTTGGAAGTTTTCGCATCATGGCAAGGAGTGCGGAATCGATGGCGCCTTGGGAGGCGAAGAGTCCAAGAATCTGGCAGCTCGGAGGCAGGTGGAGGGCTGCATTGGCAAAGCCGGTATAGGCGTGTTCTCCGGTAGGATCAGCGCCCAAGGTCTCGAAGAGGACGATTTTCTTTTCTTGCAGGGTGGAGAGATAGGCTTTCGCTTTGGCGTCAGGGCCGCCTTTATCCATCCAGTAGCCGATAAAGAGGATGTCAAAATCATCGGAGGCAGGTGCGTCTTCGATGGGGGAGAGGCAGCTTCCCTCCGGCGCAGCCCGGTAGAGGGCTTCGGCAATTTTTTTCGTATTTCCTGTACGGGAAGAGTAGGTGATGAGGAATTTCATGGGGGCTCCTTTCGGGATAGTAACTAGTGATCAGTGATTAGTGATTAGTAATTGGAGCATTAGACTGTTTAGTGAAACGCGTACTGACTACTGATTACTGACCACTGACCACTATCTACTGACGATTCAAATTCATTTCATATTCATCATCCCGCTCCAGTGCTTCGGCGCTTTTGCAGGATCCGGGGCACCCCAGAGGAGATAGTCCAGACTGTGCATGAGGCGGCGAAGAAGGACGCGGTGCCAGTAGCGACCGGCAGAGGTGTAGCGGTAGGCGCTGCCTTCTTGCGCCACAAGGCCCCAAGCGCGCCAGGTTTCCAAAAGCGGCGCCAGCATGGCGGTGAGCGGGAGGGCGCAGATATTTTCTAAAGCGGCGGGATCGATGAAGCCGCGGTCAGCAGCGCCGGCGAGGGTGCTATAGGCACTGCGGAAAGCGCTTTGGCGTTTCACGCCCATAGGGAGAAAGGCACCCATTCGGATGGCGCCTTGGTACATGGTTTCGGCCATGGGTTTCATAAGGGAAAGGTGCGAGAGTCTTCCGCCGCAGGCCATGCCGATGGGCAGGGTGTCGCTATGTCCGGAAGAGAGGGTGTTGTAAAGGCTTTTCTCCTTCGGATTCCATTTCCAGTGAGTGCAGGAAATATTGGTGGCGCCGCTAGCTTGGAGCTCGGACTCGGCGGCGCGGAAAAGGGACTGGAGGTACTCTCTTTCCAATGTGCGGCCGGTCTTCTTGAAAGACTCTGCCAAGGGGGAACCGGGGAGGAGATGGAGCTGGTAGAGGTCAAGCCCGGCAGCGCCGGCGGCTTTGGCATCTCGGATGTCGGCGGCCATGGTTTTTTCTGTCTCGCCTGGGAGCCCATAGATAAGGTCTAGGATCATGAGGGCCTTTTTCTTGGCAAAGTGTTGGAATGTTTCCAGCGCTTTTTCTCTAGGGAGCGGACGGCCGATGCTGTTTCGGATGGCGGTTTGGAAGGATTGCACGCCGAAGCTGAATCGATTCACGCCGCCTTCGATGGCAGCGTCCAATTTATCTTCCGTCATGTCGGACAGGCTAGACTCCATGGTGATTTCTGCGTCTTTGGCCAGCGGAAATACGTCATGAATTTTCGCAAGGATGGCAGAGATGTCCGCGGCCGACAGGATTCCCGGTGTGCCACCGCCGAAAAAGACGGCGCGGAAATGGCATTTTTCGATGTAGGGACGCCCTTGCAGTGCATCCATTTCCTTACAGAGCTGCATGGCATAGCGATGCTGGGCCTCCTCGTTAGCTTTTTTCTTGAAGAATGCGCAATAGGTGCAAGAGAGGCGGCAGAAGGGGATGTGGATGTAGAGCGCGCTTTCCTCGGGCGGCGTGCCGTCTTGCCAAAGGGCTTTCAGCTCTTTGGCGGCAGTCCAAGGGGCAAGGACTGTCTCGTCTCTAGCCGCAAAGGGCGCATCGTCCCAGGAAATATCCCAAGGACTTTTCGCGCGTCCTCCACCGGAAACAAAGACCGGGGCCTGCATGAGAGATTGTAAATTTTCTGTGATAGACATAATTTTTTTCCGTTTGCATAATAGTGGTCGGTAGTCGGGGCGCGTTTTACTTGCTTCGTCATAGCTCCTAGCTATGACGAAGCAGGTAAGTGCGCTCCGACTACCGCCTACTAATCACTGACTACCAATCACTGATCACTAAATCCCCATCCTAGTCCCCCACCACCTTCGCCATATACCTTACGGCTTCGGCGTAGTTCATGCCGGGGCTGGTGAGGAAGAGGTTTTGGGGGAGGATGTACACATGGCCTTCTCGGACGGCGCGCAGGCTTTCCCAAGCGGGCTGGGAGAGGAGGGCGCCTTGGAAAACCATTTCCTCTTTCCCGGGCATCACCATGGTGGTGAGGAAAATGATGTCCGGGTCCTTGGCGGCCAGGGCCTCTAGGCTAAAGGGCGGAAGCTTCATGTAGTCCGATAGGAGAAAGACATTTCGCATATGAAGAAGGGAGGCGACTTCGGTAGCAATGGTTCCCTTGCCTTCGAGGGTGACGCCGTGGGGCGTGCCGTGGATGATGGCGCAGGTCTTCTCCTCTTTGGACGCGGTAGCGGCAGCTTTTTCCACGTCCTCCTTCAGTGTTTGCGCGGCGCGGCGGCCTTGCTCAGGGTGGCCGGTCACATCGCCCATGATGGTCACGGCGTCCATGATTTCTTGGGCCGAGGAAACCGAGAGCAAAAGGAGGGGGATGCCATTTTGCGAGAGCACATCTCCCAGGCGGTCATGGAGGCCCGGAAGGCCGATGACCAGGTCCGGTTTCTTGGAAATCAGGGACTCCACATTGACCTGGAAGCTATATCCTACGGTGTCTTTTCCCTGGGCGTAGGAGGGTGCTTCGCCTTGGGGGCTGTCAGCCCAGGCGATGAAGTCGCCACCGGCGGCATGCATGATATTTAGAAACGAAGGTGCCAGGAGGATCACTCGCTCCGCTTTGTGAGGGAGCGCCACCTCTCGGCCGCGGCTATCGGTGACAGTGTAGCTTGAAGCGGCTTTAGGAGGCTCTTTATCGGCCGGGCTGCATCCGGCACAGAAGAGGAGCGTCGCCGCGAGGGCGCAGGCCAGGAGTTTCATCAGAATTTATGCTCCCAGCCAATAGACCACCAGCGGCCGTCCAAGTCACAGGCGCTATCTTCTTTGTCGAAAATATTCATGACGCTGCCATAGACGCGGGTATCTTTGTTGATTTTTCGAGCAAGGGTGAAGTTTAGGAGGTGATAGGATTTCTTCTGATTCGTTACAGCAGACAGATACTTGTAATCCAGCTGATCCCACAAGCGAGCGGTCCAGCCTTTATCCTTGTGGTCATCATAGGTAAGGGCATAGATCTGGGTGAGCTTGGCACGTTGGGTGAGGTCGGTATTGTTGGTGGTATCTTTTGCGCTGAGCCAAGTGGAGTTCACTTTGAAATCAAGCACATCGTTGAACCGGTAGCCCAATGTATTTTCCACACCTTTGATACGGGCGGTATTAGCATTGGTGTACTGGTAGAGGTTATGCCCATTGGCTTCGATGTACAGGAATTTGGAAGTGATGAGATTATCTACGTCATTATCGAAATAGGTGAGGGAACCGTAAGCTTTTCCGAATTCTGCTTCTACGCCCAAGTCCCAGCTGGTGGATTGCTCCGGTTTCAAATTGGGATTTCCCGTGAGGTGGACATAGCTTGAACCCATGCGGCGATCCAAATCATAGAAAAGCTGCATCACTGAAGGTGCTTTGAATCCTTTACCGTAGTTTGCCTTTATGCGGAAGTGGTCCGTGGCATTGTAAGTGACGCCCAGCTTCGGCGATGTGTGACTGCCATAGAAACTATTGTGGTCGTAGCGCACCGCCGGCACGATGAACCATTTCCCATAGGTCATTTCATCTTGCACGTAGAAGGAGTAGGTGGTGAGCTCCTTTTCGGTGCCGATCTTTGTGGTGCCATTTTCTGTGATGGAGTAGGGGCTGTCCCCATTTTCCCCAAGGCCGGTGCCGCGGATTGTATTTCGGGTATACTCACCGCCGAAGGTCAAGCGATGATGGTCATTGAGCTTCATGGTATCGCGGCCTTCGATAGCCCACATTTTATTGCTGTCGATATTGAAATCGGAGGTATTGAGCTGGCTATTTACATATCCTTTATAGGCCATCTGAGACATGCGGTCAGAGCCGGGGATGGCTTGTAGCACTTTGGTGCTGCTCCTGTCAGACCAATCGAAATGGCTGGCGTAAGCTTGCAGCTGCCACTGGTTTCTTTCCGTCTTCCCATTCCAGGAAATCCCGTAATTTTTTTGCTTATAATCCCTAGAACCGTTGCCATCGAGCATGACTTGACCGTTTAGTATCATAGTGCCCATGGTTACCGGATAATTTTTCAGGGCCGGCGTGCCGGTATCATTTTTCAAATGCTGGCTGTAGTAGTCCATGTATACATTCAAGTAGTTATTATCATTGAAATAGTAATTCAAAGAACCATTATACGTCTGTGCAGTGCCGTAATTGTTGGAGCTGGTATCGGTTTCTTTCATGGAACGATTGATTTTATTGAAGCGAGCATCGAAAGTGGCCGAGAATTTCCCGATGCGCCCGGAGTCCACATGCCACCAATGGCTCGTGTCGTCACTGGTGTGCTCGAGGCCGGTGCTGAGGGACAGTTCACTACTGGGCTTGGTGATGATATTGATGACGCCGCCCATAGCCTCGGAGCCATAGAGGGCACTGGAGGGACCTTTGACGATTTCAATTTTTTCTACATTACTGAGATTGATGCGATCAAGCGCCATGGCGTTGCCGAGCCCCGAAGAGTCTGCTTCATTGGAAACGCGGCGACCATTGATCATGATCAAAGATTTATCTGTATCCATACCACGGATGATTACATCATGACCGCCACCGCGGGTGCGGCTCTTTTGGAAAATATTCGCATAGTCCTGAAGTACCATGCGCAAATCATGGGCGCCGCTGGTCTTGATATCCTCGGCCGTGATGACTTGTGTCGATGCCGGCACATTCTTCACTTCATTCTCTGTCCTCGTGGCTGTGACGACCACGGCATCCAAGCTGTACACCGGTAGCTCCTCTGCGGCTGCGGTGCCGCTTACCAAAGCTGCCAGCACGGAGGCAGCCAGGATCTTTTTGACTTCATTTCCTTTTCTCATATTTTTACTCCTCTTGTAAAAAAATACAGCCTATGGCAAATCTTTTTCCCTGTGCCATAGACTGCTTTATGTATTGTATGATTAAATCATTCTCTAATCAAATATCAAAAAAACATAATTATTCTATAATGGAATGAGAATAAGGAATAGGAGTAGCGGTGTCTTTCCATTGATTCAATCCGTGGTTTTCGGAAGGAAGGGGCCCGAAAAGGGGGGGCCTACTTCGTCATAGCTGGTTCAAAGCTATGATGAAGTAGATACGCGGGGCCCGACTACCGACGGCCGACTACTTAGTCACTAGCCGTGGCATCTCTATGTATGCGCCAGCGGAAATCGCGCTCCGACTACCGACCACCGACTACCGACTACTTGGTCACTAGCCGGGGCATCACTATGTATGCACCGGCGAGAAATGCGCCCTGACCACTGACTACTGATCACTGACTACTAATTACCAACCGCCGACTCCTGATCATTTCCCTCTATAAGAAACTTCGGTCCCTTCTTTGAAGAGAGCAGAGGGATCTTCGGGGAGGTTCTTCTGCTGTTCCAGCTCGAGCATGAGCACCGGCTTGCCTTCGCTGAAATCAAATTGGGTGAGGTCGATGGCCTGCATGTGGAGGCTGTTCACGCCGTCGAAATACATTTTCATATTCTTGTGGTCGTAGTAAGTGCGCCACAGGGTGGAGGCGTTGTTCGGGGATGCGGTGGCGAAGGGGATGGGCTCCGAGATGCCGCGCATGATGGACATGACGCCGTAGAGGGCCTGGGTTTCCAGCTTGCCATCCTGGATGAGGGGAGCGATTTCCGGTTTCAGTTCCTTCGGCAGCTGTTTCAAAAGATAGGTAAGGCGGGTGAAACGATCGGCGGAGTCCGAAGAGCCAGGGATGCTATTTTCCCCTTTGATTTCCCAATGACGCTGGATGGAGAGCTGCTGGTCGAAGCTTGGCTCATTGGTCATGACGGTGTAGTCCTTGCTGTGATGGATTTTGAGTTCCCCTTTGATGTATTCAATGACAGCGTTGTCACCGGTGGAATCCGAGAGGGACAGGTGGAGCTGCGAGGGGGAGCCGGTGCCGGACGGGATGAGGCGGAAAGGTTCCTTCGAGAGGCCTTCCACAGCGTCGGCCACGGAGCTGTAGTTGTCGAGCACATACTGCACCCAGCCATTGATATTGAGCTGCGGCTTGTCGCCCGGATTTCCGATATCCCCATCATCCAAGTAAAGCTTATTGACCACCAGGCCTTTTTCATTGATGCCGTCGGTGATGTCGCTGTTGAAGCTGGAAATATAAGCGCTGCCATAGCGAGAGGTCCACTCTGCGTTGTGGGTATCGCTTCCGCCATTTCTGTGAATGCCTCGCGGCGCGATCCAAAGCTTCGTGTCTTGCGGCGTGTACCAGTCCATGGTGCGACCGGTGATGACTACATTGTCATTGCCTACATATACGGCGCGAGAACAAGCGTCGGCGGTGAGCCCAAGGCCGAGGGAAAGGGTGAGTGCTGCGGCGGCAGCGGCTGCTTTGGCAAATGTGAATTTCATAGAGAGCCTCCTCTTAAAAATAAACAGTGATTATGAATGGGAGCGCGTTATCCCCCGATGCCTTGCACTGCTTTTATATTTCCTGTACAGTATAAAGGTGAACGCAGCGTACAGGTCAAGAGGTCAAAGGAGGGGGAAATATGCTTTATACCACAGGAGAATTTGCGTCCATCATGGGAGTCACGCGTCGGACCCTTTCGCACTACCGGGAGGAAGGGCTCTTTCTTCCGGAGAAAGTGGGGGACAATGGGTACCACTACTACGGCGAATCGCAGATGTATATGTTCTATCTCATCCGTGCGCTCTTGGAGCTGGGACTCTCGCTGGAAGAATTGAAAACATATGTAGGAAATAAAAATACCAAGCGCCTCCAAGTCATGTTAGAAGAAAAGAAAAAAGAATTGGCTGCGGACATCGAGCGGAAGAAGCGGCTCTACTGCGCCCTGGAGAATCGCTCGCGCATGCTCTCTATGGCAGACAAAGCGGCGCGAAAGGAAATGGAAATTTTGGATTTCCCCAAGGCCCTGCTCCTCTTAAGCGCTCCCTTGCCGCGGCATGATAAAAAGGAACGGGCGCGCCTGGAAGAAAGGCACGCCCTCTTTGGTATGAAGCATCACCTGGTGAGCGGTTACCGCGTGGGCATCATGACGGCGGTGGAGGACTTGCAGCAAGAGGATTACGAAATCTACGCTCGTTATTATACCTATATATATAAGGGCATGAAGGTCCCCGCGTCTGACGACGCCATCCCCGGCGCTCGTCCAGCGGGGCGCTACGCGGTGAGCTATGGCAAAGACTTTGACTATAGAGAACGGTATCAAAAGCTGTTTCAATTCATACGGGCCAATGGCTATCGTCCCATTGGCTACGCCTACGAGGACCTCATAGAAGATGAGCTCTGCACCGACGACCCCGAGCAGCAGACCACGAGGATCATGATTTCTATAGAAAGTAGTCGGTAGTCGGGGGTGCATTTGACTGTTAAGTCAATTACGCCAAGCCCTCTTCTTGGACGATGGGGCCCGAAGGGCGGGGGATGCCTGCTTTTTCTTGACAAAGAGGAAGCCGGCAAGCGAATCCGGACTACCGACTACCGACTACTTGGCCTCTGGCCAGAGCATCTCTATGTATGCACTAGCGAAAAATGCGTCCTGATCACTGATCACTGATCACTTATCACTAAGCACGAATCACTGATTACAAACTTGAAAAAATTACTTGCACAACGCCCTTCCTTATGCTAAAATGATTTCGCTGGGATGGCCCGGCTTTTTTAAATGCAATGACCACTTGCATGTACCGCCATGCTTGTGGTATACTAACTAGGCATGTTAATTGGCCGTCGGCCGAAGAAAGATTGAGTGAGGTGTAAATAATGCGTGAAGGAATTACTCTTGCATGCACAGAATGCAAGCGCCGCAATTATCGTACGAACAAAAACAAAAAGACCACTACCGAACGCGTAGAACTGATGAAATACTGCAAATGGTGCCACAAACACACCCTTCATAAAGAAACCAAATAATTTTTCTGATATTTGAACTGGGGTGCGAGCATGGCCAAGCCGAAGCGTAATACAGCAGTAACGAGAACAGAAAAAGCCAAGGAAGCCAATAGCGCATGGAGCCGTTTCTTCAAAGAAACGAAGATGGAAATGAAGAAGGTCATCTGGCCAACAAAAAGCCAGCTTCTGAACTATACCATCGCTACCATCGTGGCAGTCTTCCTGGTTTCCTTCCTCATCGTTGCAGTAGACTTCGTATTCGCTGGTCTCTCCAAGTTATTAGTCACTGCGGTAGGCTGAAAGGAGGAGAGCTATGTCCGATATCGAAGCTGAAAACATGAAAATTGAAACGGAAGAACAGAGCGTAGTAAGCGCACCGACTGAGATTGGCGCCCCGAGCGAAGGCTCCAAGGATATCCGCTGGTATGTCATCCATACCTACTCCGGATATGAAAACAAAGTCAAAGAAACACTGACCCGCAAAGTTCACTCCATGGGCATGGATGATACGATCCTCGAAATTCTGCTCCCTCTTCAGGACGAAGAAGAAGAAAAAGACGGCAAGAGAAAAATGGTTTCCCATAAAGTCTTCCCTGGCTACCTCTTGATTAAGATGGAAGTCAACGATAGAAGCTGGTACGTCGTCAGAAATACACCTGGCGTCACCGGATTTGTAGGAACCACTACCAAGCCGATTCCCCTTTCTGATGAAGAAGCAGACCGCATCATTCACGGCATGAAAAAAGAAAAACCGGTAGCTACCGACGTCAAAGTCGGCGAGCGCGTACGCATTACCAAAGGCGTATTCGAAGATCGCACCGCTACCGTCATTGAAGTCGCTGATGACAAGACCAAGATCAAGGCCGACATCAGCAGCTTCGGAACCACCACTACCATTGAACTGGAAGTCGGCTCTTTTGAACCGATTGCCTGATCAATATATTTGTGGGACTGTCTTGAACTAGGCTTGTCCCACGGTGGGAGGGCCCGTTACAGCCCGTAAGTACCACATTCCACAAAGGACAAGGAGGTGTAACATTATGGCAAAGAAAATTACTAAAGTTGTTAAACTGCAGGTTGCAGCTGGTAAAGCTACCCCGGCACCGCCAGTAGGCCCGGCCCTCGGCCAGGCAGGCGTAAACATCATGGCCTTCGTTAAAGACTTTAACGATCGTACCGCTAAGCAGGTAGGCCTGATCATCCCTGTAGAAATCACCGTTTTTGAAGATAGAAGCTTTACATTCATTTGTAAAACTCCGCCGGCAGCTGTTCTTCTGAAGAAGGCTGCAGGTATCGAAACAGCTTCCGGTGAACCGAACAAGAAGAAAGTAGGCAAGGTCACCAAAGCTCAGGTCAAGGAAATCGCTGAAACAAAGATGCCAGACCTGAATGCCAACACAGTAGAAGCAGCAATGCGTCTCGTGGAAGGCACAGCCCGTTCTATGGGCATCGAAGTTGTAGACTAAGACTGACCCGTTCGTGGCAGGGTAAGACCCCAAAGACCACATAGGAGGAAACAATGGCAAAACTGACAAAGAAACAGAAAGCAGCAGCAGCCATCGTTGACAGTCATAAGCTCTATGACCTCGACGAAGCTGTAAAGCTCGTAAAAGAAGCAGCTTCTGCAAAGTTCGATGAAACTGTAGAAGTCGCTTTCAACCTGAACATCAACCCGAAATACGCAGAACAGCAGCTCCGCGGCGCTACCGTTCTTCCGGCAGGCACCGGCAAAACCAAGAAAGTCCTGGTATTTGCTAAAGACCACAAAGAAGACGAAGCAAAAGCAGCAGGCGCTGACTACGTAGGCGGAAAAGAACTGGCCGACAAGATCATGCAGGGCTGGATGGACTTTGACGTCGTAGTAGCTACACCGGACATGATGGCCGTAGTTGGTCGTCTCGGCCGTGTACTCGGACCGAAAGGCCTCATGCCAAACCCGAAAGTTGGCACCGTTACCATGGATGTAGCTAAAGCTGTCAACGAAATCAAAGGCGGCAAGGTACAGTATCGTACAGATAAAGCCGGCAACGTACAGGTTATCATCGGAAAAGTATCCTTCGAAGAAGATAAACTGAAACAGAACCTGCTCGCTATCTACAATACCATCCTCAAAGCTCGTCCTTCCACCGTTAAGGGCGTCTACATGAAGAGCCTCACCATCAGCTCCACCATGGGCCGTGGTATCCACCTCGACCTGACCAAGGTAGTAGCTGCCAAAGCATAATAAAGCCTATTTACACTTAGCTTAAGACCGGCGGTAAGAAATTTTAAAGGGAGAGATCCCGCCTCCCGAGGCTGAGTACTGGAAACGCCAGTACACGACCTCGCGAGCCTTGCGAGGTCGTTTTAGCTAACGTGATAAATAATAAAATCCCTTAGCAGAGGAGGTGTACTATGAGCGAAGAAAAGTATGAAGTAAAGATCCGTCCCGAAAAAGAAGCCATCGTGGCTGAAATGAAAGAAAAACTCTCTTCTCAGGGCGTAGTCCTCGTATCCTTCAACAAGTTGGACGTAAAGAATGCGACACTTCTCCGTCGTAAATTCCTGGCCCACGGTGTAGAATACAAGGTCATTAAAAACACACTGACCCGCATCGCAGCTGACGAACTCGGTCTCGAAGGCCTCGACGATCTGCTCGCTGGCCCGAATGGTCTTGCAACCTGCAAAGACGATCCGGTAGCACCGGCAGCAGCTCTGAAGGAATTCATGAAAGAAACCAAGAGCGAAGCTATCGTTGTGAAAGCTGGCGTCCTCGATGGCAAAGTCATCGACGCAGCAGGCGTTCAGGCACTGGCAGATCTGCCATCCAAAGAACAGCTGCTCGGTATGGTCGCAGCAACCCTGCTGGCACCGATCACCGGTCTGGCACGTGCTCTGAATGGCAACATCCAGAACCTCGCATATGCTCTCGAAGCAGTGCGTAAACAGAAAGAAACTGCGTAATCACTACGCGTAAATATTCCATGGAGGAACACAAAATGACTAACGAAGAAATCCTTAACGCTATTGCCGAAATGTCCGTACTCGAACTGTCCGAACTCGTAAAAGCAATCGAAGAAAAATTCGGCGTATCCGCAGCAGCTCCTGTAGCTGTAGCAGCAGCAGCAGCTCCGGCAGCAGCAGCTGAAGAAGAAAAATCTGAATTCGACGTAATCCTCAAAGACGTTGGCGCTCAGAAGATCCAGGTAATCAAAGTCGTTCGCGAACTGACCGGCCTGGGCCTGAAAGACGCTAAAGCAGTAGTTGACGGCGCTCCGAAAGAAGTAAAGACCGGCGTAGCTAAAGCTGAAGCTGAAGAAATGAAGAAGAAGCTCGAAGAAGCTGGCGCAACCGTAGAACTGAAATAATTCACGGAAACAAACCTTCAAAAAGATCGGACTCCTTGAGGAGCCCGATCTTTTTTTGTACCAAAATTCAATAAGTTCGGCATGACGTTTCTCTATATTTCGATTTCCTAAAAGCTGGATATAGAGAAGCGTTCCAGAAATGTCTGGAGGTGTAATTTATAATTTTTGAAATTACGAGGTGAAAAATATGTTATGGGTGATAACAGATACACACTTTGACCATCAGGCCATGATCAGCCGCTGCGGTCGGCCAGCGAATTTTACAGCGCTTATCTGTGAGAACTGGCGCAAGGTGGTGAAGCGGACGGATACAGTGATCCACTTGGGTGATTGTGCTTGGAGGCCCGAGGGGATGAAGCGGCTACTCGCGCTGCCGGGGCGGAAAATTCTGGTGCGTGGCAATCACGATGATAAGTCTTTGGAAAAGTATATGGACATGGGCTGGGACTTCGCCTGTGACTCTACCGTCATGAAGCTGGGCGGTATGACCATTCTCTTCTCTCACAAGCCCCGCTGGGGCCATCGGGCGGACATCAATATCCATGGCCACTTCCACGATCTTCACCGCGAAGATTTCTCAAGGCTCTACCTTCCCCTCTCCATCGAGGCCATGGGATATCAGCCCATCGCACTGGACGAAGAATTCCTGGGCCCCATCTCCAGCTGGGTAGGCAAGCGCCGGATCCCGAAGCTCAAGGAAATCTACGATCTCAAGCAAAATCATCGTTCTCTCTGTCTGCGAGATATCTATGGCCGACAAGGACGAGACCGATTCATCCAAGAATTCATCAAGCACGCCACCGGCGAGGAGAGTGTGGACTATCAGGGCGACATGGATATCGATTCCGTTCTAAAGAAATACGGGATCTCCGAGGCTATGGCCGAATGCGAATGATTGGTTTCTCATGCCAAGAATCAATGTAAGTCAAAAAATCCGAGAATAGGAAATCTATTCTCGGATTTTTTTGTACTTTCTTCTGGGAGCTGAGTAATATTCTGCAAAGGAAAGCGGGTGCACACGGATCTTATCGCTGCGTCCTCGGAACTCGGTCAGTATGTCAGAGGACAGCATTTTGGAATTGCTGCCGGTGACATAAATGTCCAAGTTGGAAAGAGATTTCAAATCGTTGAGTGCATCGTAGAAGGTGATTCTTTTTCCGTCGGGATTGTAAGGGTTTGGAACTTCATCGGACATCTAAATCTCGTCTACAAAGAGAAAGTAGGAGTCTGTACTGTGCTCCACGATCTCACGGACATGCGAGGAAAGCTCCAACGGATTGCGATAGCGAATATCCCGGGTCAAGTCCAG
>CAVEMF010000026.1:0-13430 GCA_963616715.1 Ruminococcus bromii
ACGCGGAATTTCCGGGAAGTGGTCTACTACCATCATGGTAGCCAGGATGTTTGCCATGAGGTGGTCTTCTTCGTCGTACATGTCCGCTGCGATGACGATGGTGGTGCGGCCGTTGTGGGTGATGCGGCTGGTGACGCGGATGGTCTCGCCGGGTTTGGCGGTGCGGATGAAATTCATGGTCATAGCTACGGTGACGACGGATGCACCGACGGTGGCACTGGTGACGCCGGTGACGGAGTCAGCGAGAGCGACCAGGACGCCGCCATGAAGCCGGCCGCGGTGGTTGTTGTGCTTCAAGGGATCAGTCTTCAGCGTCACAGTGGCGCTGCCGCAGTGGATTTCTGTAATGTCGATATGGAAATAATCATGCATGAAATGATTTTTGGAATAAATATCCCAAATGTGCCGGCGAATTTCTTCGGCAGTTTTTAATTGCTCTACCTGGTTCTCACTCATAGGAAGTCCTCCCCTTATTTTTACTTATGTCTATATCATACGGTGTGGAGCGGGAAGGCGCAAGGGGAGGAAGCGTGATTGGCGCTATTGGTTTAGTGGTCAGTAATCAGTAATCAGTGATTAGGTCGCTTTTGACGCCATTCCCAGATATCAGGAGTATCGCTATGTGAGAATAACGATACTCGCGTCCTGACCACTGACTACTGATCACTGACCACTACACCAGTAGCGTCAATCCCGCTTCGTATGCATGCTATCCATTCCTCCCTACCACCCACTTTTCTTGCGAAACTGCCACTTTACAGAGAATTCCTTTCCGGATTTCTTTCCGGTTTCCCACTATATATTTCGTGAAAAATAAAAGGACAAGCATCGGCCCATGGCTTTTCATAAACTTATATAAAAGTAAGGGTTTTCAACCTATTGTTACAAATTTGATGGAAAATGGTAAAATATAGAGATTAACGGGGGTGAACTTTTTATGCGAGTTTTGTATACCTGGAGTGGCGCCTTGGCTTTGTGCGCGGCAGCCATGATTTCTGCATCGGCAGCTGATCTTTCCATCGGCATGAGCGGCGACGATGTGACGGCGCTGCAGAATTCATTGGTGGCAGCCGGTTATCTGGCGCGCACGGTGGATGGCGAATATGGCTCTACCACGAAGGCAGCAGTGTATCTATTTCAAAAGGATAAAGGACTTCCTACCACCGGCGTAGCGGATGACGCGACGAGAGAAGCCATCCGCGCGGCAGAGGGGGATACCTGGAGAAATGGCGGCGGCGTGGTGTACGCGGAAGGAAATCGGGGCGATGTGATCGTAGAGATGCAAGAGCGCCTGAAGAAGGCCGGATTTCTAAAGGGAGATATCGATGGTGTCTATGGTGGCGATACGGTGAAAGCTGTGAAGGCGCTACAGAAAGCCAATGATTTCCCGGAGTCCGGTGCCATTGATGAAGTGACCTATGAAGCGCTGCGTAATGTGACCGTAGAAGTGGTAGTGCAAGCAGAGGTCAAGGAAGAGCCAAAGGTAGAGACCCGTCAGACGCATCAAGGGAAGTATGATGTGGGAGATCGAGGCGATGAAGTAAAGGCGTTGCAGAGGAAGCTGAAGCGGCTGGGCTACTTGGATGGCGACGCAGATGGTATCTATGGGCAGCAGACGGCAACGGCTGTGAGGGCTTTCCAGAAAGAAGAGAAGCTTTCTACGAGTGGCGCTGTGGACGAAAAGACACTGTCCCATTTGAATGAGGCCTATGCCAATGAGACCGATGAGCTATCGTTGGGCGCAAGGGGGCGCAAGGTGGTTCGCCTCCAGAATCGCCTCCTTCTCCATGGTTATGACCCGGGATTGGTGGATGGTGTCTACGGTGATGGGACTCGGCGAGCGGTAGAAGAGCTGCAGAGCAAAGCTGAGCTGGATGTCACCGGTGTGGCCGATGAAGACGTGTGGGATGCTCTCGATGGGGCGCCTATGTTTTTAGGGAAATACAAAAAGCTTTTCCATATGCGCACTACAGCCTATACACCTTATGATGGTGGCGGTGAAGGCCATACAGCGCTGGGGGGCTTTGCGGGTAAGGGCCATGCGGCTGTGGACCCGAAAGTCATTCCCTTGGGCAGTACGGTCTTCATTGAAGGCTACGGCTATGCCCTGTGTGACGATATCGGCGGCGCTATCCATGGCATGATCATTGATGTGGGCGTGGATACCCTGGAGCAGGCCTACGAATGGGGCACTCGGAGCGATGTAACGGTGTACTTGGTTAGATAGTGGATATTGCGGTAGTGGTTTAGTAATCAGTGGTTAGTGATTAGTGATTAGGACGCGCTTATCTGCTTGTTATAGTTAGAAATTTGGCCGATATGAGTAAATCTTGCTCGGCGTAGCAGGCGTATGGTAAGGGGCGTTTGACTATTGTTACTGTCTCGTGGGGGGAGCTTACAAGCTCCAGGCTCCGAGCTCATAGCTATGACGAAGTAGATAAACAAAATATATTTCGCTGGCTCACTATTGACCGCCAGTCAATAACGTGCTATAATTTACTCATCTTCGAAAGTAATTCAATAGGAGGATGATTTCAGATGAAGAATACATGGAAAAAATGGGTTGCTGCTTTGGCATTGAGCTCTGCTGTTCTCATGCCGCTGGGCATGACTTCTGCGAAGGATGTGGCTGTCGGTATGCCGAATCCATTGGTAGAATACCATTCCTATAGTGAACTCATGGACGCTGTGGAGTTCCGTCCGCTTTCTATGCCAAGAGGCACATTCCTGGCGGGAAAATACAAGTCCACGGATTACATCGCTATCAGCGGCGATGTGGCCGATGTACGCTATGAACTGGAAAATGGGGGAAGCCTCATGATTCGTTCGGCGAAGGTAGGCAAAGGCACACAGGACATCAGCGGGATCTGTGGAGCGAAGTGGAAGGAAGCCAATTTCGATGGTGTTACCGTTTCTCGTGCCAAGCTTAAAGATAAGGCATACGCGGCTCGTTGGAGTGTGGGTGAGTATACCTTCGCTGTAACTTCGGAAAAATTGAAGGAAAAGGATTTCAAGAAATTGATTTCCGTCCTGGTGGACTACACGGAAGATCACTATGCGGAGTCGTATAATCCATACCTTAGAAAAGTGAAATAACATATAGCTTTCAAAAGCCGGCAAGAGGCGATGCTTCTGCCGGCTTTTTGTGTGGAATGGAGAGGGGGCATTGATTTCTGTAGCCCCTTTTAAAGCAAGGGGGCGTGGTGTAAAATAGAGATACTGTGAATGAGGTATTTCGAAGGAGCGCATGTATGAGCCGTATTGCTGTGTTGATTCCCTGCTGGAATGAAGCTTTGACCATCGAGAAGGTGGTGACCGATTTCCGTCAGGCACTTCCGGAGGCGGAGATTTATGTATATGATAACAATTCCACCGATGGGACCGGGGAAATAGCCAAAAGGGCCGGCGCGATCGTGAAGCGAGAGTATCGCCAGGGCAAAGGAAATGTGATACGCTCTATGTTCCGCGATATCGACGCAGACTGCTATCTGATTACCGATGGTGATGACACCTACCCCGCCGAGTCGGCGCGGGAGATGGTGGACTTGGTACTTTCCGGCCGGGCGGACATGGTGGTGGGGGATCGGCTCTCGTCTACCTATTTCGAAGAGAATAAAAGACCTTTTCACAATTCCGGCAATGTGCTGGTGCGCCGGTGTATTCACATGTTCTGGCGGGAGCGGGGCAAGGAAATCATGGACGTCATGACCGGCTACCGCGCCTTTTCGCCTATGTTTGTGAAAACGTTTCCGGTGCTGTCCAAGGGCTTTGAAATCGAGACGGAAATGACGATTCATTGCTTGGATAAAAATCTTCTCCTGGCCAATGTGCCAGTGACCTATCGCGATCGCCCGGCAGGAAGTGTGAGCAAGCTTCACACCTTCCGCGATGGGGCGAAGGTGCTGAAGACCATTTTCATGCTCTACAAAGACTACAAGCCGCTTCCTTTCTTTACCGGGTCTGCGCTGCTTTTGACTTTGATTTCCTTGGTGCTTTTCTTTCCTGTATTCTTGGAGTATGTAGAAACCGGCTTGGTGCCGAAGATGCCTACGCTAGTGACATCGGGATTCTTCATGGTGACCGCGGTGCTCTCCTTTGGCATCGGGCTGGTACTGGATACGGCGGTGAAGAATGGCCGAAAGAATCAGGAAATACAAATGAATTTGATTGCTATGTTACTGCGAAGGGAAAATTAATGTTATCGGTTTAGTGATCAGTAGTCAGTAATCAGTGATCAGGACGTTTTGGGGCCGCCCTCACATAGTGGTGCTGCCGTGTGGCGGTGGCGTAAATTATGCCCTGACTACTGATCACTGACCACTGATTACTAAACCGTAAGCCCTTATTCTGTTTATTAAGAGGTTCTATGTTTACATCTTTGATATTAAAAATTTTTCCTTCCATGGAGCGCTTTTGGGAAATGTTCCGCTTTTTGGCTGTGGGCGGCGGCTGTTTCCTTTTGGAGTATGTGCTCCTCTATACGCTGACGGAGTACGTGGGCTTTGAGCCGCTGGTGTCGGCGCCTATCGCTTTTACGATTTCTTTGATTGTGAATTATATCCTCTGCGTCTACGTGGTTTTTCACGCAGAGCATCAGTCCACCACCCAGGCCGTGCTTTTCATCGTCACATCCATCATGGGCCTTGGCATCAATCAGCTGGTCATGTGGGGCTGCATCGACCTTTTGGGGATCTGGTATATGTTCTCCAAAGTGGTGGCGTCTGCCATCGTGATGATTTGGAATTATTTCACCAAGCGCTTCATCCTGCATGGGAAGGCGTGATGAGATAATGAGAACGCATGGAGCTCTCCGTACTATTTCTAAAAATAAAACACCGCTTGCTCGTTTCCGCTGAGAATGAGCAGGCGGTGTTTTTAATTGCTCTCCGCTGCCCTGTCACAGGTGCGAGAACATGGGCAGGTACTCCATGGAGAGCCAGCAAAGGAAGGCATTGATACATAAAGTGATGAGAGAAAGTTTCAGCCCTTCCTTCATCTGGGCGCCGGCGTCGAGGCCAAAGCCTACGGGGATGGCGCGGGTGGTGACAGGAAGGATGTAGGCGCAAGAAGAGGAAGCGGTGACAGCCAGCACGTAGGGGATGGGATTCAGCCCCAGGGATTCGGTGAGGGAGATCACCATGGGGATGGAGATGGCCGCCGCTGCTGTATTGCTGGAAAGTTCCGAAAGAAATACAGAAAGGAAGCAGATGGCTACCATGGTAAGGAGGCCGCCTGTGAGATGGAGAGCTCCCAGGAGATGGCCCATTTCTGTGACCGCACCGGTTTCAATGATGAGGCGACCCAAGGCGAGGCCCGAGGAGGCCATGATCATGATGCCCCACATGGCGTGACTTTCTGCAAATTTCCAGGTGAGGAGCACTTCATTCTTTTCATCTTTCAAAATGAACATGAAGAATCCCATGATCAAGAACACATAGGCCGGTTTCAGGGACGGGAAGAAATCGGCATAAAGCGGGCGACCAAAGGCGAGAAGCACGGCCAGGAAGAAGAGCCAGAAGCACCAGATTTCCCCCTTGCTCATAGGGCCAAGCTCGCGATACATTTTTTGAAATTCTTCCTTGGTGCCGTGAAGGTTCGCGGCCGGTGTCTTCATATGGAGAAGAAAGAGGAGATTTGCGAAGAGGATGACTACTAGAATCGGAAGGAAGCGGACCATCCACTCGATGTACATGAATTCATGGCCGGTGAGCTGCTCGATATAGGCGATGGAAACCAGATTTGCCGGGCTGCCGATGGGAGATCCCAGGCCGCCGATGCCGCTGCCCCAGCTGATAGCGAGGAGAATGGGGAGCGCCAGTCGGCTATGGGTGATATCTTTCTCTCCGACGAAGTGCATCATGCCGATGGCGATGGGGCAAAAGATGGCGGCTACTACCGTGTTTGGCAAGAACGCCGAGAGCACCACCGAGGCGGCGAGCCATACGGTGATTTGCGATTTCATGGACGTACCGATGAGGCAGAGGGCGCGCAGGGAAATACGGCGATCCAGCCCCACCCTTGACCAGGCGAGGCAAATGAGGTCGCCGCCTAGAAGCATGATCACGATGTCGGTGAAGTATTGGGCAATCACGTGCTGATTAGGAATGAGCGAGAAAACAGAATTGATCATGATGGGAAGCAGTGATGTCACGGCGATGTGGACCGGCCTAAAGGTCCACCAGATCGCCATCCATACGGCAGTGGCTACCGCGATGGCACCCTGATTTCCAAAGAAAGGGGCAAGGCCCAAAGCGGCTGCCCCAAAGCCCAAAGGGCCATAGAGAAGGTGCAGCGTCTCATCAGAAAGATGGCAAAGGCTGCTGAATTTCGAAGTGGATGCATTGGTGTGAATCATAAGGTTCTCCTTTTTTGTTATTGTTATGGTAATTATAGCGGAATGGATTTCTGTTGCAAAACTGTTAATAAGTGTATATAGTACAAATAGAAACTGTAAGGAGGAAGCTATGAATTATAATAGCATCGACTATTTCATTGCTCTTCGCCAGGAGGGGAGCTTTACAAAAGCGGCGGAGCGGCTGCATATCACTCAGCAAACTCTGTCTGCCCATATCGCCATGCTGGAAAAAGAAATGAATTGCAAGTTGGTGGTCCGGCGGATTCCCTTGGAATTTACTTGGCCTGGGGAGGTCTTCTATAGAAATGCCATGAGCATACGCCGAAAGACCGATGATTTCCTAAAGGAAATGGCAGATGCTGCGGAAGCAAAGACCGGTGTCCTGCGGCTGGGGGTCTCCTATAACCGTGCTCGTGTGATCCTGCCGGAAATTGTTTTGAAATATGGCAAAGAGTATCCGGGCATTCATCTCGAACTCATCGAAGGCGTCAATGACTTGCTTCGGAAAAAGCTCATGGAAGGGGAAATCGACCTTACCATCGCCCAATTCACCGAGGCTCTCCCGGGGATAGAAATCGTGCCTTTCTATGAAGAGGAGATCGTCTTGCTGCTCCCCAAAGCGCTGGTCGAAGAAGAAGAGAAGCCTGCCGTGGAAGAAGCGATCGCCAAAGGAGACGGCAGTGTACTCCCACTGCTTGCGAAGTATCCCTTCTTGATGACAGACAATGAATCCGTCCCCGGGCGCATGGGGCGCCAATGCTTTGCGGAGGCAGATATAGAGCCGCCGATCCATGTGGCGTCAAATAATCTGGAGCTTCTCCTTGACCTTGCCCGTATCGGCTACGGGGCAGTCTTTTGCCCGGAGAAGCAGGCTCAGAGGATTTTGAAAGAAGAGGGGATGGAGAGTCTCTACATCATTCACTTTCCTCACGCCTCCCAGCAGATCTCCTTCGGCTATCGGAAGGAGCTGGGGGACTGGAAACCGTTGGCTCGGTTCGTGGAGATTGCCAAGGGGATCTAGGGAGAAGGGATAAGGGATAGGGCGCTTTTTTCTGCTATCTCATTCTCTTTCCAAGGAAGTAGGTGTGATAAAGGTGCGACCGCCTAAAAAGGTGGCAAAGTTATGACGCAGCAAGACCGCGCGTCCTTATACCTTATCCCTTATTCCCTACCCCGAGTAAGAAAAGGAGTTCACTATGGAATGGATGGATCATAAAACACGCTGCCATTGGGCAAATCCGAAAAATGCCCTGTATGTGGCCTATCATGACAAGGAATGGGGGCGGCCGGTGCATGAGGACGGGAAGCTTTTTGAAATGCTGCTTTTAGAGTCCTTTCAAGCCGGGCTGTCCTGGGAGACGATCCTGAATCGGCGGGAGCATTTCCGAAAGGCCTTTGATGGCTTTGATGCGGAAAAAATCAGTCGGTACGGGGAGGCCGATGTGGAACGGCTCATGGGAGACGCAGGTATCATCCGAAATAGGCTTAAAATCCGCGCGGCTATAGGAAATGCGAAAGTATTTCTTATGATTCAAAAAGAGTGGGAAACCTTTGCTGCCTACCTGTGGCATTTCACAAAGGGCGAGACGCTCCATGAAATAGGAAAAACCGCATCGGGATTATCCGATGCGGTTTCTAAAGATCTCAAAAAACGAGGTATGAAATATGTGGGCACTACTATCATTTATGCCTACCTGCAGGCGATAGGTGTGGTGGAGGGCCATGAGGAAGGTTGTTTTCTTCACGGTAGCGGTTTAGGGATAAGGGACAGGGGATAGGATAAGACGCGCGTGTCTGTTTATGTGAGATCTGCCGCTTACCATGATTACTGCCGCCGAAAGGCTCCGAGCTCCAAGCTCCTAGCTATGAGGAAGCAGGGATTCGTCATTGCTTTGATGCAGCGCTTCCTTTAGCTGCTGCCTAAAAATATTCGCTCCCCCATTGGCTGGGTGGCGAAGGCCGGTGGCGGGGAGAACCGTTTCGGCTAGGGTCATTTCGCTTTTCCTACCGATAGCAAAGAGGGGAAGAGGTCCGGCCATGGCGATGAGTTCTTTTGTGAAGGTGAGGCCGATAGCGAGCTCTTCATCGGTGGGCGTGCGGTTGGAGAGAAGATTTCCTTTTTTGTATGGGTGGAAGGGGAAAATATTCCATAAGATAAATTCATCAGGTGCCAGTCCGGCTTCCAAGCAGGCGCTCCATACCACGGAGTCCGTCGGCTCGTTGAAGCCTTTTTCTTTTTGCGTCGGTTTCACGATGAGGGGAGAGTCCGCGCGGCTGGTGCGCTGGCCTTGGTAGCCTAGGATCATTTGGCTATCTACTTTAGGATGCTGATTTAAAATCATCCGCTCGCAGGTCATGGCGATGCCGGAGAAGTGGCCGCCTTGGTAACCGCAAGCCTCGGCGATGAGAATCATCTTCGCCTTACCCATGCGGCGGGCGAGGTAGTCGCCTAGTTGCTTTTGGCGGATAGACACGGCGCCGTCTACTTCGTAATCCGCCGATGTATCTCGCCAAGGGTTGAAAGTGTTTTCACTCTCATAGCCGGCAAGGCGAGAGAGGAAAGCGGAAATGGAATTTCGCATAAAAATCTCCTTAAGGTAAGTAGTCGGTAGTCGGGACATTCGTGCTGCCACCGCTAATGCATATATAGAAGCGCTGCTTCTAGCTGCTAGCTTCTAGCTGCTAGTCGGCTATACGCAGGCTCATCAATAAGCGCTATATGCGCAAAGTTCACGAGCCTACTACTTGCAAAATATTTCTTGCATCAGATAGTTGTGGAATGCCTTTTGCTTAGCGGTACCATTTTCTCTAGCCGACCAGCAGCTAGCAGCCAGTAGCTAGAGGCAACGCCACTATGTATGCACCTGCAATAAACGTCCTAACGCCCCCGACCACCGACTACCGACTACCGACTACTTAAAACATAAATCGTCCCGCAGGCAAAACGCTCTATTTCCTTGAAGTCATCATGGTGCGCCCAGGAGGCGAAGCGTTTCTTGTCTTGCTGGCTCACATAGAGGTAAATGTCGCTATGCTGCTCTTTCGCAAAGAAGTCTTTTTCAGTGATGCAGGGCATGGCGTATTTTTCGTTCCACTTGGCATCTCGTTTTTCCTCGTTCGCAAGTTCAGGAAGGAGGCGGATGCCGGTCTCATCGGTATAGTAGCCATAGCTGGCCGGGTAGGAGCGGAAGAAATAGTGAGCGCCCTTTGTTTCATGGAAGGCGGCCGCGGACTCCACCGTCGAGCGAAGCGGCAGGTAGTGGGGGAGGCCTTCGGTGATCACGCACAGGAAGGCGGAGGCGGTGACAGCGGTGATGATGGTGAGGCGCTTGTATTGGTTTGCTTTCCATCGGAGGATATAGGCAAAGACGCCGTAAGCAGCGACCGCATAGAAGGCCCACCAATTTCCGTCTTTAATGTAGAAAGTCCCGGCGGTCAGGACCGCAAGAAGCAGGAAGAAACCGGCACCGGCAAAGAGGGCGGGCACTTTCTCTCCCATGCGGATGCGAAGAGCTCCATAAGAAGCAAAGAGAGCGAGCGGGATGACGGCGATGTAGGTATAGGTCACATATTTCGTGGCCATCAGGGTATAGAAAAGGATCGTGCCCCAGCACCAGGTCATAAGAAATAGGTAGAAAGGCGATTTCTCTTTCCATCCTTTCCACATTTCATAGAACGAGAGGAAGGACCAGGGAAGCGTCATGGCCGGTAGCAGCAGCAGGTAGTAGTAGAAATGGTTATCCGCCGGATGCTCTGAAGAGGTAGCGCGGAGCACATTGTGAAGGCCCAGGAATTCGCTCACGAAATCGCTGCCATGGATGAGGTACATGCCGCCATACCAGGGAAGGACGATGGCGAAGAAGGCCAAAAGTCCCTGCCAAGGAAATAGGCGGAGGATGGTCTTTGGCGATTTCATGGAAAGGCACCAAAGCACCAAAAGAATGCCGGGGAGTACGAGGCCTACCGGACCCTTAGTAAGGCAGGCGAGGCCGGCAGCTGCATAGGCGACGACGAGGTGCTTGGTATTTTTTTCCATGATACCGATGTAAGCGGAGAGCATGGTGGGGATGGTGAAGAGGAGAAGCAGATTGTCGGTGATAATGGCGTGGGAAATGACCCAGCACTCCAAAGATACCGCCAGCATAGTGCCTGCCCATACCGCTTGCACATTGTCCTTCAGGATGCGGCGCATGTACCAGACGATCAGCACCACAGAGAGTGCACCGGCTAGCGCGGATGGCAGGCGGGAGGCCAGATCTGTGAAACCGAAAAGGCTGTAGGACGCGCAAAGCATCCAGTATACCATGATGGGCTTGTCATACCAGTAGGCGCCGTAAATGCGAGGCGACATCCAGTCGCCGGCTATCACCATTTCCTTGGCAGTCAGAGCGTAATTGGACTCTACCGGATCTGTCAAAGGGAGAAGCCATGAGCCCCAAAGGAAAAAGAAAAGGGCCGCAGCAAAAAACAAAAAGAATGCGGCTCTCCCTTCTAATGAATTTGTCTTAGTGTCAGCGGCCAGTTTCTTGGCCTTTTTTTGTTTCTTGGTACTCAAGGGGCTGTCCTCCTAAATGGTAGTGGGTTAGTGATCAGTGATTAGTGATTAGTGATCAGGGCGCATTTGACTGCTTCCTCGTTCACAAGGATATCGCTTTAGAGCATCACCCGGGATGCGGGCACCCTCTTCAGAGAAGAGGGCTATGCGCCACTGACTATTGTTTCTGTTCGACATAGAGGAAATAGGCGGTATCCTTTTCCCACAGGATTTGGCTATTTTCTTTCAAGGCTTCGGGCCAGTGGTTAAAGACCTTTTGCTGCACCAGCACGTAAGCTTTGTCGGGCAGCTTGGAGGCGCTGGATTTCCCGGGGAGAAGGACGCCATTCTCTTCGTTCTTTTTTGTTTCCTTCTGCTTTCGGACATCGTACTCCGGCAGCGCTTCGCCGTAGATGTCCTGATAGAACGCGATGGAAGGGCGATAGAAGGTATCGATATAGAGAGGGATGGAAGTTTCTTTTTTCGTTTCTGCCAGTCTAAGGGCGATGGCCTCTGACGTAAAGAGTGAAGAAACCGAGGGAGCGAAAAGACCCCATACAGAGAAGACGAAGAGTAAAATCAAGGCCGCCTGGGAGCAAAGGAAACCGCGAAGTCGACCATTTCGGATATGCCAAAGAGCCAAGAGGGAGGAAAGCACCATGCCTATGGCGATGCCGTACTTTGCCATATCTCCGCCGATGGGCGTCAAAGGCGCAAGGACGATGGCTGCCGCTGTGGCTACTGCAAAGAGCAGGTGGAAGGTCATGAGAGCTTTCGAAATATGCCCATTTTCAGCCAGTTCCCGTAGATATTTCCCTGCCAAAAGAGAAATGGGAGGGAAAATAGGAAGCAGATAGGAGAAAAGCTGGGTGGACGAGAGGGAGAAGAATACGAAAATAAAGAAAGCCCATGTCATGAGATAGAGGAGCACCGGGTCTTTTCTCCAAGTGGCGACACGCCGAAGGATACCCGGCAGCGTCCCTGTCCAGGGATAGAAGCCGGCGATCAAGACCACGATGTAGAGCCAGTAATGATTCTTCCCCGCGTGTTCCGGGCTGACGAAGCGGGTGACATTGTGGTAGCCCAGGAAGGTATCGATGAAAGCATCGCCATGGATAGCCCCCATAGCGATATACCAGGGAAGCCCCACCAGGCAGGCCAAAGGGATGCCCCAGTACCAGCGAAGCGACAGGATGCCTTTCCAGGTGAATTTTTTCGAAAAGATCATCCAAAGTCCCACGATGAGTGCCGGGAATCCGAAACCGATGGGACCTTTCGCGAGGAGTGCCAGGCCGCAGAAGATATAAGCGATCACATAATCCTTGCGAAGGAAGGAAATCAAAGTCACTGTCAGAGCAAAGACCAAGACTGTGTCTGTCACGGCGCTACGAGCGAGGACGATGATTTCCAGAGAGGTAGCACAGATGAAAGCACCATAGAGCGCGACCTTCTCGCCTATGAGTTTTCGCATAGAGAGGTAAAGATAGATCGGCGTCATCGAGGCAAATAGCATGGAAGGCAGGCGGGCCGACCAGGTAGATACGCCAAAGATAGAGAAGGAGAGGGCTTCCAGCCAGTAAAAAAGCGGTGGCTTATCGTACCAAAACTCCCCATAAATGCGGGGAGAAATCCAGTCACCGCTTGCAAGCATCTCTTTCGCTGTCTCGCCATACACCGGTTCATCGGGATCCAAAAGTGGGATGAGCCCCAAAAAAGTGCCGTAGAGCGCAAGGCAGAAAAGGAAGAGAAGGATACAGTTTTTATTTTTCATTATTGGGAACCGTTAATGTTGAAATTAGTGGATTCGTTTTTAAAGAGGGCGCGTTTGACCATCGACTATCGATTACTTTTATGCTTCTGATAGAAATAGAATCCCACCGCGATGACTGCCGAGAGGAGGACGCAGACCAGACCGATTTCTATTTTGTAATGAAGGAGCATCTGCCAATTATCCCCCAAGATGGCGCCCATGTAGACCAGGAAAATCGTCCAAGGCACGGTGCCGATGATAGTGAGGATGATGAATTTCCCCATAGGGAATTGGGCGATGCCGGCGGGAAGTGAGATGAAAGTGCGGATACCGGGAAGAAGCCTTCCTGTAAAGACGGCCACAGAGCCGTAAGTATCAAACCAGCTCTTGGCTGCCATCATCTTTTTCGCTGTGATACCGCCCTTGGCCGTGTGCTTCAAGAGCAGGTCGCGGCCGCCTTTGTAGCCCATGTAGTAGGAGAGCACTGACCCCACCAGCCCGGCTATCGTGCCGATGATGATGGTGGGCCAGAAGGTAAAGACGTCGGTGGAGACCAGAAATCCCGCAAAGCCCAGGATGATCTCACTGGGGATGGGGATATTCATATTTTCCAAAACCATGCAGATAAAAAGGGCCACATAGCCCCATTCAGAGAGGAAAGAGATGATGATTTCCATAAGTGTTCCTTTGTTTTAATATATGGCGAGTTGAGATTTAGTGATCACTGATCACTAATCACTGATTCCTTACATAGTATAAGGTAAAATTTTAAACGGATAACAAACAGTCTG
>CAVEMF010000027.1:0-1552 GCA_963616715.1 Ruminococcus bromii
AAACAAAAAGAGCAGTGAAAAATAATTTCTTATTTTTCACTGCTCTTTTTTACATTGGCAGTAAACGCGCCCTGATCACTAATCACTGATCACTGATCACTAAACCGATAGCGTCAATCCACCCCATATTACATATGTCTATACAGCCCGATGACTTTCCCTCGAATGATGACTTCCTTGGAAATAATGGGTTTATAGTCATCGTTTTCCGGCTGCAGGCGGATGTGGTCTTCTTCTTTGTAGAAACGCTTTACGGTGGCATCTTCATTTCCTACCAAAGCCACGACGATGTCACCATCGTGAGCGCTGTCCTGCTCAGAGACGATGAGGTAGTCGCCTTCGCAGATGCCGGCATTGATCATGCTATCGCCGCGAACCACCAGCATAAAGCAGTTGTTATCCTTGCCGATGAGTTCCGCCGGAAGGGGATATACCGACTCCATCTGTTCATCGGCGAGAATGGGTTCACCGGCGCGGACCGTACCCACCAAGGGCATGGGGATCATTTTCTTGCGGCGCCAGGTGTCGGCCACCACTTCGATAGCCCGAGAGGATTCCGGATTCTTGCGAATGGCGCCTTTTTCTTCGAGGCGAGCCAGATAATTATGCACCGTAGACGTAGAGCGAAGCCCTACGGCCTGGCAAATTTCGCGGACGGTGGGAGGAAAGCCGCTTTCCCAGATTTTTGTGCGAATAAAATTTAAGATCGACTCTTCACGGCTGGTCAATGCATTGGATGGTTCTTTTTTTCTCATGATGATTTATTTCCTTTCGCTAAAAGTAAGCACTGCGCAAGGCGCTTTGCCCTCTTCTTTGAAGAGGGTGCCCGAAGGGCGGGTGATGCCCACTTTGAAAATAGACTAATAAAACCAACTAATCAATTTACTCCATTATACTACAACTGCGCCCAAAAGAAAACATTTGTTTATTACGAATTTCCAGAAATATTTTTTCTTACCGCCCTCTCACGGCTCTTATTTCTAATGTTCTGTTCTCTTGTTCGCCCTTTCTTGATGAAGTAATATAATCACAGAGAGAAGAGAACGCGAAAGGAAAGACTGGAGGAAGCGATGAGAAAAGCAATTTGGATCTTGATAGCGACCATCCTTTTTTGTGGATGGAGTGTGAATGCAGATACAGTGAATGGCGAGAAAACTTACGAGTGGGTGGTGGTAGAGCAGAATGATACCCTTTGGGATATCGCAGCCCGCAAGGTAAATAATCAGGTGGATATCCGGGAGTATATCTACCGCGTAGAGAAGCTAAACCACCTGGAGAACCCGGGAAACCTGCAACCGGGGAAAAGGCTGAAACTCCCACCGGTGGTAGAATAATAGATGATGCGTTCGCCAAACGAACATACGAAAAGAGATGAAAGACGAGAAGATCGTTTTCCATCTCTTTTCGTATGTTCGTTTTTTATGGCTAGAGGGTTAGTGATCGGTGATTAGTGATTAGTGATCAGGAATAGCAGTCATATCGCCATGTGTGCAGTAGCGAAAATCGCGTCCTGACCACTGACCCCTGATCACTGATCACTAACCCTCTAGCC
>CAVEMF010000027.1:1562-13158 GCA_963616715.1 Ruminococcus bromii
GAGATGACAGCATCACCTTCTATCAGAAAACGATCCAACTTTTGCAATAGTCAAATGCGTCCCGACTACCGACTACCGATTACCGATTACGAAACCACTCCTGTTTCTTTTTATTTCCTATCCTATCACATCAAATTGACTATGACTGGCCATGATGGTAGTATTGAGTATAAGAAATTTTATTTTTCCCTTTCTTTTAGGATGCATATTTCTATGCGGAATGGATCTTGTATGATACTGACTTATGGGGATTCGCAAACCGGCCTGGTGCGAAAGAGCAATGAGGATGCCATCGGCCTGTCTGTGCCGGGACTCTATGTATTAGCTGACGGCATGGGGGGCTACGAAGGCGGGCAGATCGCCAGCACGTTGGCCGTGGAGACGGTCACTACCTTTTGGAAGCAAAAGGTCCATGGCGTAGTCTCCGAGGATGTACTGAAGGAAGCGATTCTTTGCGCCAATGAAGCGATTTTAGCACGAAAGAAAGAGGGACCCGGCCTGTGCTCTATGGGGACTACGCTGATTGCCGCGGCCCTTTCCGGAAATCAGCTTTTCTGGGCGCACGTGGGTGACAGCCGTCTTTATGTATGGAAGGATGGCACACTTTCCCAGGTCACCGTGGATCATTCCTACGTGATGGAATTGGTGGAGCAGGGAAAGCTCACGAAGGAAGCCATGCGTTTCCATCCGAGAAAAAATGAGATCACCCGGGCCGTGGGCATCGATTCTCTCTTGAAGGTAGATACAGGAAATCTTCCTGCTGAAGAGGGGATCCTTTTCCTACTGTGCAGCGATGGACTCTCCAGTATGGTTTCCGACGAAGAAATCAATGAGCTTGTGACCGCATCGCCCAGGGACTCGGAGGAAGCACTGGAAGCCTTGGGCAAAGCGCTGATGGAAAAGGTCTATGAGGCCGGCGCCCGTGATAATGTATCCTTGATTTTGGTTCAGATATAATGCAGTGGAGTGACATAAATGATCGGAAAGCTTTTAGATGAACGATATGAGCTGCTGAAAAAGATCGGCTCCGGGGGCATGGCAGATGTGTACATGGCCAAAGACGTACTGCTCGACCGAGTGGTAGCAGTCAAGATATTGCACAGCAATTTCGCTGAGGACAATGATTTCGTCCTGCGCTTCCGCCATGAGGCACAGTCTGCCGGGAAATTGACCCATCCCAATATTGTAGGCATTTACGACGTCGGCTGCGATGGAGACACCCACTACATCGTCATGGAGTATGTAGAAGGGGAGACGCTGAAGCAGTATATCGAGTCTCATGCCAATATTCCCATTGACACAGCGGTACGCATCGCCATCGACATCGGAAATGCATTGGAAGAAGCACATAATAATGGCATCATCCATTGCGACGTGAAGCCGCACAATATCTTGCTGACCCGTTCTGGGAAGGTGAAGGTGACGGACTTTGGTATCGCAAGGGCCATCAATTCGTCTACAGTCATTGATAAGCAGTCCATCTTGGGCTCGGTGCATTATCTTTCCCCGGAGCAGGCTTCCGGCGATAAGATCACCGAAAAGACGGACATTTACTCCTTGGGCATTGTGCTCTATGAAATGCTGACCCATCACCTTCCTTTCGAAGGAGAGACCGCCGTCAGCATCGCTTTGAAGCATATGCAGGGGGACATCCCTCATCCCACGAAATATAATCCCGCCATTTCTCCGATGCTGGAAGAATGTCTCTTGACGGCGCTGCAGAAGGAGCCGGAGAAGCGCTATCGGACGGTAGGTGATTTTATTTCCGAAATGAAAATCGCCCAGGGCTTCACCACTACCATTTACAAACCGGCCACCCATGACTTCAGCGCCATGACCAGGCCCATCCATAAATCAGAATCTCACGGAAAAGCGCCGGTAAAGGAAAGTGCTGTCACCCGTTTCATTGGAAATATGCCGCAGAAATATATTTGGATCAGCATGGCGCTTCTTTTTGTGGCCTGCTTCGCGTGGGCGTTCTTTAGCTTCGGTAATTTCTGGAGCAGTGAAAACGTGTCTGTCCCCAATGTGGTCGGGAAACCGGTAGAAGCAGCACAAACCACGCTGCAGAAAGAGAACCTCAAGGTGTCTATCGATGAAATCGCCAGTGATGATGTGCCCGCCGGAGAAGTGATTTCCCAGACGCCGAATGCCGGCACTAGCGTCAAGACCCAGCGAATCATCCATCTCACCGTCAGCAAAGGCGGAAATACGATGCTGATCCCTGACCTGAAGGGACTGACGCTGGACCAAGCCAAAGAGCGATTGGAAAAGCTGAATCTTTCTTTGGGCGCTGTAGAGAATGGTAATGATCCGGACCAGCCTTCGGAAGTAATTATTTCCCAGAGCCCGGAGCCGGGGACAAAGACTTCCAAGGGAAGCCATATCAATATCGTCATCAATATGAAGCAAAAGGTGCATATCCCTAGCGTGGTAGGCATGTCGCTCTCCGATGCGAAGAACACCCTGTCTTCCATGAAGCTTGTGATTGGAAAAATCACCGCTGCCGAAGGCTCCAATGCAGAAGACCCGGATGCGGTGGTTCTTTCCCAGGATCCGGTGAGCGGAGAAGTGCTCGATAGCCGCGTAGTCAATCTCACTGTAGGCGTTAAAGCCAAAGAGAAAAAGACCGGTACGGTGAATATTTCCATCCCGAAAGGCGGAAATGCGCGCCAGGTAGATATTTATGTGGTAGATGATACCGGTAAACACACGGTTTATAGCGCCAAAGCCAGCCCCGATAGCACGGTGACCAAGGACGTCTCCGGCACCGGTAAAGTGCGGGTGCAGGTCGTCATCGACGGCTCGGTAGTACAGGATCGGGAGCTGTGATCGTGGAAGGGACTATTTTAAAAAATCAGAATGGGTATTTTTCCATCTTAGGTGAGGGAGAGAGTCTTACCCTCTGCCGTTCCCGAGGGAAATTGAAGCAGAAAACCAATATCCTGGTAGGGGATAGGGTGGATTATGAGACCGACAAAGGCAGCGAAGCGGTGATAACCCGTGTGCATCCGCGAAAAAACTGCCTTCATCGCCCGCCGGTAGCAAACATCGATCAGCTGGTCTTGGCCAGCGCTATCCGCACGCCGGACCTCAATATTTACCTCTTGGATAAGATGGTGCTTTTGGCAGAAGATGCAGACATCGAGCCCATCATTGTGATCAACAAATGCGACTTGGCCCACGAAGAGGCTGAAAGAGTGAAGACCTACTATGAGAAGGCCGGGTATGCCTGCTTCCTCACGTCAGCCATGACAGGGGAAGGGGTAGAAGAGTTGAAAGCCCATCTCACAGGGCCTATCGTTTCCTTCTCCGGACCTTCCGGCGCGGGGAAATCGAGCCTTCTCAATCAGATTTTGGAGGAAAGCCGCTTTGCCTCCGGTGCCGTGAGCCGCCAAACCGGCCGCGGCCGCACCACCACTCGCCATGCAGAGCTTGTGAAAACGCCGTCGGGCATCCTTTTCATGGATACGCCGGGGTATACGCTTTTGGATGTGCTTCATATTTCTAAGGAAAATCTGCCGTATCTATTCCGCGATTTCCGTCCCTACTTAGGGGAATGTCGTTTCAATAACTGCATCCACCATAAGGAGCCGGACTGCGCCGTGAGAGAAGCCGTAGCAGCCGGACAGATCCAAGAGCGTCGGTACCAGTCATATATCGAGGTATTGGAAGAAATCAAATCTTCCACAGACAGGAGGCCATTATGAAAATCGCACCATCCCTTTTATCGGCTGATTTTGCCAATTTGGCATCGGAATTACAGGATATCGAAAGAGGGGGAGCCGACCTGGTCCACCTGGATGTGATGGATTACCATTTCGTACCCAATCTAACTTTCGGCGCGCCGATCATCAAAGCCCTGCGGCCTCATACGAAGCTTTTTTTTGATGTGCATCTCATGACCGAGCATCCGGAAACCTACTTCGCTGACCTGGAAAAAGCTGGCGCAGATTTGGTTTCCTTCCATGCCGAAGCGGCAGTGCATCACGACCGCTTGATCCATGACATCCAGGAAAGAGGCATGAAAGCAGGCATCGCCCTGAATCCGGGAACGCCTTTGTCTATGATAGAAGAGCTCCTTCCGATCCTTGACTTCGTGCTCATCATGTCCGTCAATCCGGGCTTCGGCGGGCAGAAATTTATCCCTTACTCCTTGGATAAAATTCGCCGCCTTCGGGAAATGGCAAATAAAGTGGGGCGAGAGGATCTGGACATCGAAGTAGACGGCGGCGTGAGCCCGGCCAATGCCAAAGCCCTCGCCGACGCCGGTGTCACCATCGCCGTAGCCGGTTCCGCCGTCTTCGGGAAGGAAGACCGGAAAGCGGCCATCGAGTCGCTGAAAGTGTAGGAAACCGCAATCGGTTTAGTAATTAGTGGTCAGTGATCAGTAGTCAGGGCGCACTTAACTACTTGCCTATGTCAATAATGGAAAATGGCTATATATAGATTGGCACCAAATGCGTCCTGATCACTGATCACTGACCACTGCTCACTAATTACTAAAAAACCAAAATAAAAAAGACTGTGCGACAGATACACAGTCTTTTTTATTTTGGTTTCAGAAAACTTACGCTATATCAGTCAGTAAGTGATTAGGCTTCTACTGTTACGTTTGCAGCCTGAGGTCCTCTTGCACCATCAATAATTTCGAAATCGACCTTCTGGCCTTCATTCAGTGTTTTGAAGCCATCAGCCTGAATAGCAGAGAAATGAACGAAAACGTCGCCGCCTTCTTCTCTTTCAATAAAGCCGTAGCCTTTTTCTGCACTGAACCACTTAACTGTACCTTTCATGGGTATTCCTCCTAAAAAAATTACTTACATCGCTCCTAAATGAGCATAGCTCAACAATAACATAAAATGATAGTTCAGTCAATAAAAAACATAAGAAAAATACGATGGGAAGGGGGCTAGGAGGTTAGTAGTCGGTAGTCGGTGGTCAGTAGTCAGGGCGCATTTTCCTGCCGTCCTCCATTTCTTCTTTTAAACCGCTCACGTGTGAGAATTCTCCGCATATCTGCTATCTTAAAAATGTGGAAAATGCGGATACAAGGAATACAGCCCGACTACCGATTACCGATTACCGACTACCAATCCTATCCCTTATCCCTTTTCCATTGTCTGTGCTATAATATGTAGTGTTTGTATTCTCATATCGAGGTGAAAAATAAAATGATGCAACCCAATACGATTACACATTACTTAAGCGAGGATGGCATCCGGCTCACGGTGGCAGATACATCTCATCTGGCGCTGGAAGCGGAGTCTATCCATCATTTGCCGCCGGCTGCTGCTATGGTGCTGGCGAAGGCCATGACCGGCGCGGCGATCTTGATCAATGATTTCAAAAATCACGAAGGCATTACCTTGAAGTGGGTGACCGGGAGCCCCATCGGCGTGATCCATGTAGACGCCTATGATGGCCGATTCATCCGTGGTTTCCTGGACAATCCGGAAGGCGCAGAAGGCGTGCCTTGCGATACGCTCCATGAAGCAGCGCTGGTGAGCACGAAGGGCCAGCTTTTCGTGACCCGGTATTCTCTTTTGAAACAGCCCTATACCAGTGCGGTGAATTTCCAGAATGGGGATATTTCTGCCTGCCTCACCGAATATCTCAATACTTCGGAGCAGACTTTATCTGCCGTGAAGCTGGATCTCCAAATGACACCTACCGGGGACATCATCCGCTCCGGCGGTTTCCTGGCGCAGCTCATGCCGAAGGGAAATATGGCCACCTTTGCGGAATTGTTCCGTGATCTGGACAAGTGGGATCTGACGAAAGAAGATTCTTTGGAAAAACTCTTAGTGCAGGGAAAATTCCAAGTCCTGAAGGACGGCCCGCTCTCTTTCCGCTGCACCTGCTCGGAGGACCGCATCCGGAGCACCCTCATCACGCTGCCGGAAGGGGAGAAAGCGGAACTTTTGGAAGATCCTTCTATTGAAATCGTTTGTCCTTACTGCGACAAGAAATATACCATTCCCCAGGAACAGCTGAAGAAATGGTTTGATGAAGCGAAAGGAGCCAAAGCACAATGAAAAAAATAGCATTTATCGGCGGCACCGGCGTATATGACCCGGTCCTTTTGGAGAATGTGACAGAGCATGTGATTTACACGCCTTATGGACCGGCAAAGTATGAATCCGGTTTCTTTGAAGGCAAGGAAATCATCCACTTGGCACGTCATGGCCTGCATCACACCATCCCGCCGCACAAGATCAATTACAGAGCCAATATTTTCGCGCTGAAAATGCTCGATGTAGGCGCCGTGGTCACTACCACCGCCGTGGGCTCTTTGAATCCGGACTACAAGCCCGGCGAATTGGTATTGATTGACCAATTTATCGACATGACCAAGAGCCGCGAGGGGACATTCTTCGATGGCGGTCTCTACAAAATCGCCCATATCGACATGACCCATCCGTATTGCGAATCCCTTAGAAAAGCCATCCTGGCATCGGGAGAAAAAGAGGGCATCGTAGTGCATCCGCAGGGGACATACATTTGCACCGAAGGCCCGCGCTTCGAGACGCCGGCAGAAATCAAAGCGTACCGCATGTGGGGCGCCGATGTAGTAGGCATGACCAATGCACCGGAATGCCAGCTGGCCAGAGAAGCAGAAATCTGCTATGTTACCATTTCTATGGTCACCAATTTCGCTGCCGGCATTTCCGATACGGAATTGACTCATCAGGAAGTGCTTGACTGCATGATGCAGAATGGAAAGAACATGCTCCGCATCGTGACGAATATCTTCAAGGATTATGATGTAGAGAAAGATTGCCATTGCCGCCACGCTGCCGATGATTTCGGAGGATTTCACGTATGAGTGAAGGCTTGAAAACGATTACGTGGACAGGCCATTCTCTTACCCTTTTGGATCAGACAGCGCTGCCGGTGACAGTATCCTATATCGATTGTAGCCATTATAAGGAAGTGGCCTCTGCCATTGCGCGTTTGGCCGTTCGCGGCGCGCCGGCTATCGGTGTGGCTGCCGCTTACGGCGTGTGCCTGGCCTATCAGAATTGCAAGAAGGAAGCTGATTTCAAGAAATCCTTCGACCAGGCTTGTGAATATATCCGAAAAGCCCGTCCCACAGCGGTGAACCTTTCCTGGGCTGTGGATGAAATGCGCAAAGTCTACGAAGCTACTCCGGCAGAAGAAGTAGAAGAAGCGCTTCTTCGCCGGGCCCAGGAAATCGAAGAAGAAGATAAAGCCACCTGCCAGGCCATTGGAAATCATGGGGCAGATCTCTTTATCGGGCGAAAGGATCTTCATATCCTGACCCACTGCAATGCCGGCGTCTTGGCCACTGCCGGTATCGGTACCTCTCTTGGTGTCATTCGCGTGCTGCATCAGAGGGGTCAGATTTCCTGTGTCTACGCCGATGAGACCCGCCCGCTTCGTCAAGGAAGCCGCCTCACCGCCACGGAGCTTGTGGAGGACCATATCCCTTGCTGCCTCATTTGCGATGATATGGCGGCCTCGGTGATGCGAGATAAGCATATCGATGCCATCATCGTAGGGGCTGACCGCATCGCTGCCAATGGCGACACAGCAAATAAAATCGGCACCTATGGCTTGGCCGTCATGGCAGCGTATCATCATATCCCATTTTATATCGCTGCGCCGTTCTCTACCTTTGATTTCTCCATCCAAACCGGAAAGGAAATCGTCATCGAAGAGCGTGACCCCGATGAAGTCCGGAAAATCAATGGCGTCTACTCGGCCCCAAAAGATGTACCTGTCTTTAACCCGGCCTTCGATGTGACTCCATCGGAGCTCATCACCGGCATCATTACAGAAAAAGGCGTATTGAGCGCACCGTACACTATTTCTTTAGCTGCCTATGAAAGGAGTATTTCTAAATGAGTGAATCCTTGATTCGTGATATTTCCCTTGCTGACGAAGGCATCCAGCGCATCCAGTGGGTAGAAAAATTCATGCCCGCTTTGAATGCTCTCCGCGAAGAGTTTTCCAAAGACCAGACCTTCAAAGGAAAGACCATCGTCATGTCCATCCATCTGGAAGCGAAGACCGCTTACCTGGCGCTGACACTCCAGGCTGCCGGCGCCAATGTCATCTGCACCGGCAGCAATCCGCTGTCCACCCAGGATCCCATCGCAGCAGGTCTCGTAAAGAAGGGTGTCACTGTCTATGCATGGCATGGCTGCACGGAAGAAGAATACACCATGTTCCTGAATAAAGCGCTGGACCACATGCCCGACATCATCATCGATGACGGCGGCGACCTGGTGCACCTACTCCATACCACCCGCAAGGAATGCCAGAAGAATCTGATCGGCGGCTCTGAAGAAACCACCACCGGCGTATATCGTCTGAAGATTCTGGAAAAGGAAAACAAACTGGAATTCCCGATGATCGCTGTCAATGATTCCTATTGCAAATACCTTTTCGACAACCGCTACGGCACCGGCCAGTCCGCTTGGGACGGTATCATCCGCAGCACAAATCTCACCGTCACCGGTAAGACTGCCGTCATCGCCGGCTACGGCTGGTGCGGCAAGGGCTGCGCAATGCGCGCCAAAGGCCTGGGTGCTCATGTCATCGTCACCGAAGTAGATCCCATCAAAGCCATCGAAGCCGTGATGGATGGTTTCGAAGTGATGCCCATGGACGAAGCAGCGAAAGTGGGGGACATTTTCCTCACCGTTACCGGTGATATCGACATCATCACAGAGAAACATTTCCTCTCCATGAAAGACGGCGCCATCTGTGCCAATGCCGGTCACTTCGATTGTGAAGTCAGCCGGACAGACCTGGAGCGCATCTGCGTTTCCCACTACGAAGCTCGCAAAAACATCGAGGGCTACAAACTGGCCAATGGCAAGACCGTATTCCTCATGGCCGAAGGTCGTTTGGTGAACCTGGCAGCCGGCGACGGACATCCGGCGGAAATCATGGATCTTTCCTTCGCTATGCAGACCTTGGCTGCTCGCTATCTTCTGCAGCATGGCAAGGACATGAAACCGGCCGTTTACACGCTGCCCCACGAACTGGATACCCGTATCGCATCCATCAAATTGGCATCCATGGGATATAAAATCGACGTGCTCACCGAAGCGCAGAAGAAATACCTGGGACTGGACTAAGGAGGCATCATGGCTATTCTCATTAAAAATATCGGCCTCTACAAAGATGGCAAAGTGGTAGAGAATCAGAATATTTCCATCGAAGGGAAATATATCAAAGACTTTCCGGCGGCGCCCAAAGAGGAAGAATATACCGAAATCATCGATGGCAAAGGCATGATGGCTATGCCGGGTCTGGTAAATACCCATACCCATGTGGCTATGACTCTGTTCAGAAGCTACGCCGACGACATGGAACTCATGGACTGGCTGCAAAACAAAATCTGGCCGGCCGAAGAGCACTTGGATGACGACATCGTATATTGGGGAAGCACCTTGGCCTTTGCGGAAATGATCCGCGGCGGCACCACCGCTTTCTGCGATATGTATATGTTCATGGATTCCTGCGCACAGGCAGCTGACAAAGCTGGCATGCGTGGAAATCTGGCTCGCGGTCTTGCCGGCGTAAGCCCCAATGCCCAGAGCGCGCTGGAACAAAATATCGAACTCTTCCACAAATGGAACGGCGCCGGCGATGGCCGCTTCAAAGTCATGCTCGGGCCACACGCGCCATACACCTGCCCGTCAGCTTATATCGTGCAGGTCCGCGATGCAGCCATGAAGCACGGCATCCCCATCCATATCCATCTCTCCGAAACCAAGGGAGAAGTGGAAACCTGCCTTGAGAAACACGGCAAGACACCGATCGCTCTCATGAACGACCTGGGCCTTTTTGACCTGCCCACCTTGGCAGCGCACTGCGTCCACGTCACTGATGATGACATCGCCATCATGAAGGAAAAGCATGTGTGCGTGGCGCATAATCCGGGCAGCAATCTAAAACTCGCCAGCGGCATCGCACCGGTCACCAAGATGAGAAAAGCCGGCGTCACCGTAGGCCTTGGCACCGATGGGGCGTCCAGCAATAACAAACTGGATATGTTCGCCGAAATGCGCCTGGCAGCCCTCATCCATAAAGCCAATGAATACGATCCCTTCGCCATCACGGCAGCAGAAGCCATGGAAATGGGCACCGTAGAAGGGGCGAAGTGCCTTGGCTACGACAACCTGGGTAAACTGGAAGAAGGAGCTCTCGCTGATATCATTCTGGTAGACAGAAGCGGCTTCCACTGGCAGCCGCGCTTCGACAGTGTATCCCTGGCCGTCTATGCCGGAAACTCCATGGACGTGGACACCGTCCTCATCAACGGCAAGACCGTCATGCGCCACAAAGAGCTTTTGACCATCGATGTGGAAAAAATGCAGGCAGAAGTCGCCAGAGTCACTGAAAAACTTTACGCCTTCAGCAAATAAGACATGGTAAGCCCGCTTTTCTAAAAGCGGTGCCCAATAGGGCAGTAACGTAAAAAAGAACAGACATTCTTTTGGGCGAAAATTCTCTCAAAAGAATGTCTGTTCTTTTTTGTTTGCCTATTTATTAGTTCCCGATAATTTAATGTTATCGGAAATAAATGTTTTTCTTCTTTCTCTCTTTTACGAAAATGGTGTTTTTCATTACCTTTTGGCTATTTGGGCTTGGTACATGGAAGTTAAAGCATCTTGTAACACTTGAGAAAAATTAATCTGTCTTGATTCGGCGTAGGTGTTTAACCATGCCGGAATCGTTAAATTTTTGCGGACAGCTTTTTCTCCGTATTTTTCTGCATAGGCATCCATGTCCAAAACAAGCAAATTGACAAAGCCATCCGGATTTTGTAGTTGAATGGTTTTTATATCAGTTGCTTTTGGCACCGGATTTCCGTCTTCCATTTCGTCTAGTATCCAGCCGGATGCTGCATCTGTTGCCATCGTTAATGCTTCTTCCAGTGAATCGCCTTCACTGATACATCCGGGAAGATCGGGGACGATTACGGTATACGCTCCCTGTTTTTCTTCACAAGGATAAAAGCATGCCGGATAAAGTAATTTTTTCATAGAAATCACTCCTTTATGTTAAATGAATCGAGTTATATTTATTCCTGCAGCAGTAAATATCGTTTTTACAGTACGTTTATCTAAATCTCCGCGATGACAGGGGATTGTTATCTTCCCCGGTTTGAGCGGATGTACATATTGATAGTGCGAGCCTTTAATGTTTTTCTGTCTCCAGCCATTTTCTTCTAGTATCCGTATAATCTCTTTAAATTTCATCATGTCCCCCCTTTACTATTATTATACGCATTATGCGCATCTTGTAAAGGTATCATGCAATTTCCCTAGGGAACCGCTGATTAAATGATTTTTGAATCTTCGATTTAATCAGCGTTTCCCTAGCACATATCCTTCCTTTCATGATATGATAGCAAGAAATACAAGAAAAGAAGGTATGCTTCATGAATACAGAAAAAGAAACGGCAGCACCAAAGAAGAAATTGCTGCATATAGAATTTTTGCGATTTCTTTGCATTTGGCTAGTTATGTTTACCCATACGGCCACCGCGGGATTTTCCATTTTTATCTTGCGGCCGGACTCGTTTTTCTATCCGCTGTACTTGACCGTGCCG
>CAVEMF010000028.1:0-1260 GCA_963616715.1 Ruminococcus bromii
AATGCAGCATTTAAAAGAAGACAAAGCGGTATATGAAGCGATTCAGCAGGAATTGAACCGCCAGAGAAACAAATTGGAAATGATTGCGTCTGAAAATATTGTCAGCTACGCCGTCATGGAAGCCCAGGGCAGCGTCCTCACCAACAAATACGCAGAAGGCTATCCGGGCAAGAGATACTACGGCGGCTGTGAATATGTAGACGTAGTAGAACAGCTGGCCATCGACAGAGCGAAGGAGCTTTTCGGCGCTGACCATGTGAATGTACAGCCCCACTCCGGCTCCCAGGCAAACTTTGCTGTATACTATGGCCTCCTGAAACCGGGAGATACCATGCTGGGCATGAACCTCACCGATGGCGGCCACCTGTCCCACGGCAGCCCGGTCAATATTTCCGGCAACTATTTCAATGTGGTTCCTTACGGCGTAAGACAGGATGATGAACTCCTGGACTATGACGCTATGGAAAAATTGGCGAAGGAAGTACAGCCGAAGATGATCATCGGCGGCACCAGTGCGTACTCCCGCATCATCGACTTCGAAAGAATCGCAGCCATCGCTCACGAAGTGGGCGCGCTCTTCATGGTAGACATGGCACACTTCGCAGGCCTCGTAGCCGGCGGCGAATACCCGAGCCCTGTGCCGTGGGCTGACATCGTGACCACCACCACCCACAAGACCCTCCGCGGTCCGAGAGGCGGCATCATCATGTGCAAGGAACAGTATGGCAAAGCCATCGACAAAGCTGTATTCCCGGGCATGCAGGGTGGCCCCCTGATGCATGTCATCGCTGCCAAGGCTGTGGCATTCGGCGAAGACCTCTCCGATGATTTCAAACAGTACGCAAAGCAGATCAAGAAGAACGAAAAAGTTCTCTCCGACGAACTGCAGAAGAATGGCATCCGCGTCGTTTCCGGCGGCACCGATACCCACGTGCTCTTGGCTGATATGAAAGCCATCGGCATCACCGGTAAAGTCGCTCAGACCGTCCTTGATGAAATCGGCATCACTGCCAATAGAAATACCATTCCTTTCGAAACACTCTCTCCATTTGTTACCAGCGGTATCCGTCTCGGCTCCCCGGCCCTCACCACCCGTGGCTTCAAAGAAGACGACTTCAAAGAAGTGGCAGACATCATCTCCCTGGTCGTCAAGAATCCGGAAGACGCTGCTATCAAAGCCGACTGCGCGAAACGCGTACAGGCTCTCTGCGTGAAATATCCGCTGTACAATGATCTGTGATTTTGAAATAGCGGTTTAGT
>CAVEMF010000028.1:1607-7538 GCA_963616715.1 Ruminococcus bromii
CCCATAAATACGGTATCATATCTTAGATGGAGAATCGTTTATTTCTGATAGGAATCAGCGGTTCCCAAGAGAAAGCGGTGATATATTTGACAGAGACCATGATTTCAGATTTCCTGAAGGAAGAGGGGATCGACGGCGCTTTCATCTTGAAGGATGAGAACTGCCGCTACATCAGCGGTTTTACCGGTTCTGACAGCTATCTGTTCCTGACGCCGAAGGAGTCTTATCTTTTGACGGACAGCCGATACACGGAGCAGGCGAAGGAAGAGGCCAAAGGTTTCACGGTGGTGAACTACGCCGGGAAGTTGGCGGAAAAGATGGCAGAGCTTTCGAAGACGCACGAGGTGAAGAAGCTCGGCGTCGAGGCGATGCTGACCTATGACACCTACCTGTCGCTTCACAAGGCAATGCCGGAGGTGGAGATTTCGATTTCCAAAGTGGACCGGCTGCGGCAGATCAAGAGCGCGGAAGAGCTTTCCCTCATCGCAGAGGCTTGCCGTATTTCTGATGTGGGATTTGAAAAGACGATTCCTTATATCAAGGCCGGTGTGAGCGAGGCTTCGCTTCGTACGGTCTTGGAATGTGCGATGCTCGAAGCAGGCTCGGAGGGGAAATCCTTCGATACCATCGTGGCGTCGGGGTGGCGCTCGGCCTATCCCCATGGCACAGCGACAGAGAAGCTCCTGGAAGAAGGGGACCTGGTCACTTTTGACTTCGGTGCTATTCACAAGGGCTATCATTCCGATATCACCAGGACCGTGGCAGTAGGAGAGATTTCCGACCGCCAGCGGTTTATCTATGACTCCATTCTCGGATGCAATGAGCATATCGAGTCGTTTTTGAAGGCAGGCTATAAGGCCAGCGATGTGGACAAGGCGGCTAGAGATTTCTTGAAGGAGAGAGAACTCTCCGAGTATTTCAGCCATTCCTTGGGCCATAGTGTGGGGCTTGAAATCCATGAAGGGCCGACGCTTTCGCCTCGGGATCACACGATCCTTGTGGCCGGCATGACGGAGACGGTGGAGCCAGGGGTCTATATCCCCGGAGTTGGTGGAGTCCGTATCGAAGATACGGTTGTAATACAAGAGGATGGTATTTCCATCTTGACAAAATTCCCAAAGAAATTTTTAAGAGTGTAGTAGGAGGAAAAGTAAATGATTTCTAGTAACGATTTGCGCCCGGGCATTACCGTAGAATTGGATGGACAGGTTTGGCAGTGTATCGAATTCCTGCACGTAAAACCGGGTAAAGGCGCTGCTTTCGTACGTGCTAAGCTGAAAAACCTGCAGAGCGGCTCTGTAGTAGAACGTAAATTCAACGCAGGTATCAAGCTGCAGCCGGCTACTGTAGAACGCAAACCGATGCAGTATCTCTACGAAGCTGACGGCTCCTACTGCTTCATGGATACCGAAAGCTATGAACAGATCATGCTGAACAAAGACCAGCTCGGCGACAAGATCAACTTCCTGAAGGAAGAAATGGAATGCAATGTGGTATTCTTCAACGGCACCATCATTGGCGTAGATATCCCGAACTCTGTAGAACTGAAAGTCGTTCAGACCGAACCGGGCATCCGCGGTGATACAGCTACCGGCGGCTCCAAACCGGCTACCATGGAAACCGGCTATGTGGTTTCTGTACCGCTCTTCATCAATGAAGGCGAAATGCTCCGCATTGATACCCGTACCGGCGCTTACATCGAACGCGTAAAATAATTTCGTATGGAAACTGCAGAAGTAAAAAATGACCTGGGCACCATTCGCATTGCGGACCAGGTCATTGCAGTCATTGCCCGGGAGACGGCGCTCCATGTGGAAGGCGTATATGCCATGGACGACCGTTTCTCTCATGGTATTTCCGCGGTCATCAGTGATGAAGAAGCCGAGGGAGTCCGGGTGTCCATCAAGGGGGCGGAGATCGTGATCAATCTCTACATCGCTGTTTCCCATGGGGACAGGATCCCGGCTATTGCTTTACAGCTTCAGGAAGCAGTCAAGGAAAGCGTGGGGGATTCCACGGGTCTTAGAGTGAATGCAGTCAATGTCAATGTGGAACGAATAGTATTTCCTGAGAAATAAAAGGAGAAGGGAGTGGGGCTATGCTGTCTGAGGAAGAAGTATACCAAAAGATCGAGACGGCCCTGCTTGCTGTACCGGAGGTGTCTCATTTCACGGCCGATGGTTTCCAGTACCTGATGCAGGGCATCGGTCAGGCCTTCGGCTTCAAAGCCCATCGAGGGCTGATGATACGGAGCCAGAAGGATGGAAGCGTGAAGGTGGGTATTTCCCTGGCGCTTCATAAAGGCTGTCAGGTGAATGAGACGGCTCGGTATATCCAGATGGTGGTGAAGAATATCTTCGCTTCCGCCCGGGAAGAAAAAGTCGAGACCATTGATGTGACGATTACTGAATTTGTGGAGTGAAAGAGGCTAAGATGAGAAGAGATGCCAGAGAGTATGCACTGCAGGTGCTGTATTCCAAGGAGCTGAATCCGGAATCAGAACCGATTGATGCAGAAGATCTGAATTTGACGGAAAAAGATAAGGCCTTTGCAGCGGCTTTGGTGCAGGCTGTGAAGGATCACGCGGAAATTGATGAGGTCATCAAGGCGCATTTGAAAAATTGGTCTCTCCAGCAGCTGAATACGGTGGATAAGAATATCCTCCGCTTGGCTATCGCGGAATACAATTATTCCGGGGAGGACCGGTCTGATAGAAATGTAATCATCGACGAAGCGGTAGAGATGGCGAAGACCTATGGGGGCGAGCAGTCTTACCGTTTCATCAATGGTCTTTTGGATCATGCATTGAAAGGATAAATATATGCGGTTTCTTGGTATCGATACCAGCTGCTACACCACGTCGGCGGCTGTGTACGATTCATCCGAGGGACTTTTGGGGGAAGAGAGAATCGTTTTGACTGTGAAGGCAGGAAATCGGGGATTGTCCCAGTCCAATATGGTTTTCCAGCACGTGAAAAATCTTCCTATACTCCTGCAGAGGCTTTCTCCTTTGCTGCAGGATCTGAAAGGCATAGGCGTTTCAGCATTTCCACGGAGGCGGGCAGATTCTTATATGCCCGCCTTTCTTGTTGGCAAAGGCTTTGCCGAAGCGCTTGCCGCCTCCCATCATGTCCCGCTCTATACATTTAGCCACCAGGAGAATCACGCCTTGGCGGCCATTCGCGAGGTGCCGTCTCTGTGGGGCGAGCCCTTCTATATGATGCACATGTCCGGCGGCACGCAGGATGTATTGTCTGCGGTGTGGCATGGAAATACGATGGAAATCGAGGAGCTCCTTTCCTCGAAGGACATCACCGCAGGGCAGATGATCGATCGCATCGGTGTGGCACTGGGGCTTCCCTTTCCTTGTGGGAAATGGCTCGAAGAGCTGGCGGTATCCGGCGACGACTCCTATAAAATCCCCCGAAGCTCGGTGAAAGGGGCCTTCAGCTTCGCCGGCCCGGAGACTCGTGTGCAGCGGGATATAGAAAAAGGGATTTATCGGAAAGAAGACATCGCAAGAGGCGTCCTGGTCCACATCGGACGGGCGCTGGAGAAGGAGCTTCTGGCCTATCCCTTCACCCCCGGGCGGCCATTCATCGCGGTAGGCGGCGTCATGGCAAATCGCTACCTTCGCGGCAAGGTGGAGGAAATCTGCGGGAAGTTGGGGCTTCCCGTTTACTTTGCAGACCCGAAGTACAGCAGTGACAATGCCAGCGGCAATGCGTTTGCGGCGTACATGGCTTGGAAGAAAGGAGAGGAAGGCGTATGCTGAAGGAAATCATGAAAGCGCGGCAGGTGGAAATCAATGGCCGTCTCAGTACACTTTTGGCGAGCGACTCGCCGGCGCACCAAAAGCTCTTTGACTCCATGAATTATAGCCTTTGTGCCGGTGGGAAGCGGATCCGGCCCTTTCTATTTCTTTTGGTCCTCGAACTTTTTCACAAGGACTGGTCGAAGTATGTAGACATCGCTTGTGCTATCGAGTGCATCCATACCTACTCCCTCATCCATGACGACCTCCCGGCCATGGATAACGATGACTATCGCCGGGGCAAACTGACGAATCACAAAGTTTACGGCGCCGGCATGGCCACCATGGCGGGTGACGGCCTTTTGACGGCGGCTTTCGAAATCCTGGCGGGGGAGGAAGAAATCCCTGCGGCCCTTCGCTGCGAGCTGATTTCTATCCTCGCCAAAGCGTCCGGCCCGGTGGGCATGGTAGGCGGACAGGCTCACGATATCGACTCCGAAGGGAAGGAGCTATCCATCGAGAACCTTAGGCTCATGGATCATTGCAAGACCGGATGCCTCCTCATGGCGCCGGTGGATATGGCGGCGGTGATCGCAGAGATTTCTACAAAGGAAAAGGAAATCCTCCACGCCTTTGCAGAGCACTTGGGGATTTTATTTCAAATCACCGACGACCTCTTGGACGTGAATGGCCACCTGGATGAAATGGGAAAAATGCCAAACCAGGATGCTGTGGATCACAAGTCCACCTATGTGACAATCCTCGGGAAAGACGCGGCGGAGACATTGGCGAAAGAGGAAGCGGCAGCAGCCACGGCACTCTTGGATACGCTGCCATTGGACACTGCGGCGCTTCGGGAATTGGTAGAGATGATTTTGGTGAGAACGAAGTAGGGACTTTATGGCAAATCAGAAGGTAAAAAAAGAACGGCTGGATGTGCTATTGGTAGAGCAGGGATTCTTTGATAGCCGCGAAAATGCAAAGCGCCACATCATGGCGGGCATCATCTTGGTGAATGATGTGCCGGTGGATAAGGCGGGGACCAAGGTGCCTTGCGACGCCCGGCTTCGCATCAAAGGCCACGTGATGCCCTATGTGGGCCGCGGCGGCTACAAGCTGGAAAAGGCCATCAAAGACTTTTCCATCGACATGAAGGATAAGGTGATGGCCGACATCGGCGCCTCCACCGGCGGCTTCACAGACTGCGCGCTGCAAAATGGTGCGTCGAAGGTCTTTGCTATCGACGTGGGCACGAACCAGCTGGATTGGAAGCTCCGCAGCAATCCCCAAGTGGTGAATATGGAAAAGACCAATATCAAAGTAGTCACAGCAGAAACCTTGGGGGAGCAGGTGGATCTGGTTTCCACCGACGTGTCCTTTATTTCCGTATTGAAAATCATCCCCGCCGTGCAGTCCATCTTGAAAAAAGACGGCGCCATGGCCATTCTCATCAAGCCGCAGTTTGAAGCCGGCAAGGAAAAGGTGGGGAAGGGCGGTATCGTGCGCGATGCGAAGGTGCATGAGGAAGTCATCGCCGATACTTTGGCGGCTTTCGAGGCGGAAGGCTTCTACACCTGGGACCTCACCTTTTCGCCCATCAAAGGGGGCTCAGGAAATATTGAATTCCTGGCATACCTGAAGTGGGAGAAGCCGGAGACACCGGTGGACGAAGAAAAAATTCGTAGCGTGGTAGAAGAGGCGCATGAGACGCTGAAGAAGGAATGAGTCATGAGAATCGGCATTTATCCAAATGTGGGAAAAGAAAAGCTATTTCAATACCTGCCGAGGCTTCTGGCAGTGCTGGAGGCGCGGCAGATTTCCTGTCTCCTGCCCCTTGGCATGAAGGAAGCCCTGGAGGCCGGTGGCATTCGTGGCGCGTCCTATGGCACCGTCGATGAGCTGGGAAATATGGATGCCATCCTCTCTATCGGTGGTGATGGCTCTTTCCTGGAAACTGCTCGCACCTTCCGTGACTACCCGGTCTTGATGGCGGGCATCCACCTGGGAGACCTGGGATTTCTAAATAGCATCACGCCCGGCGATACGGAGCAGCGAATCGACCAGATTTTGGAAGGCCGTTACGTGGAAGAGTCCAGGCTTTTCATCGATGCCGTCTTGAAACACAAGGACGGCAGCCAGGAAAGGCTTCCCAGCGTCTTGAATGACATCGTCATCGG
>CAVEMF010000028.1:8128-13108 GCA_963616715.1 Ruminococcus bromii
CCTATTGACAAGTCTTTTTTCTTTTGCTATGATTATGAAGTCATTGTACAAGGTGCCATGACGCAACCGCACGAAGCAGGCTCCGTAAATGCCATAGGGCTGCCATATTCGGCGAGTATAGTAAAGAGGAGGTGCACACATGTACGCAATCATCAAAACCGGTGGCAAACAGTACTGCGTGGAAGAAGGCAAGATTATTTCCATCGAAAAACTGGACGCTGAAGCAGGCGCTGAAGTAACTTTCGAAGAAGTTCTGCTCGTATCCGGCGAAGACGTAAAGATTGGCCAGCCGACCGTTGCAGGCGCTAAAGTAACTGCAAAAGTTCTCGAACACGGCAAAGAAGCTAAGATCCGTATTTTCAAATACAAAGCTAAGTCCAACTACCGTCGTCGTCAGGGTCATCGTCAGCCATTCACCAAAGTTCAGATCGAAAAGATCGAAGGCTAATGATTACCGCAGATATGCATAGAGACGAAGAAGGTCTCTACCGAGGTTTCACTCTATCCGGCCATGCGGAAGGATACGAGGGAGACGCGGAGTACGACTTGGTCTGCTGCGCTGTGTCGGCGGTGACGCTGACTACCGCCATGGGACTCCAAGATGTACTTCACTTAGAAGGGACGTTTGACTCTCAATCGGGCTTTTTGGACGTGGATATCACTTCTCCAAGAAATGAGAAATCCCAAGTCCTCATCGAAACCATGTTATGTGGCTTGAAGTCCATTCGGGCTATGTATCCCGATAAATTAAAAATTCTAGATACAAAGGGGTGAATTTCATGTTACTGTTTGATCTTCAGTTATTCGCTCATAAAAAAGGTGTTTCCAGCACAAAGAACGGCCGCGACTCCAACGCGCAGCGCCTGGGAACCAAAATGCACGCAGGTCAGATTGCTAAACCGGGCAACATTCTCGTTCGCCAGAGAGGCACTCATCTCCATCCGGGCCTGAACGTTAAGATTGGCAAAGACGATACCCTCTTTGCAGTCGCAGAAGGCAGAGTTGCTTTCGAACGTCTCGGCAGAGATAAGAGACAGGTTAGCGTATATCCTGTAGGTGAATAATCAAAAAACTGTACTCTTCGGAGTACAGTTTTTTTGTGCTTTGAATGATGGGGATAAGGGACAAGGGATAGGGGATAAGGGCGCGTTTGGCTGCTTCGTCATTCGTACCAAGCCCTCTTCTCTGAAGAGGGTGCCCGAAGGGCGGGTGATGCTCCGGCTCATGGGGGTGGGCCGATGCACATTGGTTCAAGAAGATTTCTTTTCTGCCATGAATTCATCGAGGATAAATTCATCACTTTCACCCCACATGGCCGTGGCCGGGGTCTGCAAGCACCAGTAGGTGTGGCTTTTCATAAACTCGCCGAGGGCTTCTTCGAAGGAAATCCGTTTCTCCTCTGCGATGAGCTCTGCCACACCATGGATCTTTTCATAAATATCAAGAGTCAAATCCGTTTTTTCCAGCATGTATTTATGACTTAGGGGGAGTCTTTCTTGCGTTCTATAGATTATACGCGCGAGTGGGTCTTTTTCGAAGTGTGCTGATTGTTCATCAGATAGTATACGCAGTATCTCGCATTGGGTTAGAAGCATAGGGAAGAGTTGATGCTCTTTGAAGAAATCAAAAACAGCAGCAGACGACATATGGTGCGTTAGACCATATTCCTCTATGGCGATAACAAGCAGCAGCCCGGGTAATCTTTTTTTATTTATTAGCATAGTAACACCAGCCTTTGAAAAATTTTCTTCATTATAGCACGCGCAGAGACGGACACAAAAGGAAATATGCGAAAGTGAGGTAGCAGTCAGACGCGCCCCGACCACCGACTACCGACCACCGACTACTAATTCCTGACCACTGATCACTAAACCCCCCACGTTTTTCTTTATCGAACCGCCATTTCATGATACAATAGCAGAGTATGTAATTTATGAAAAAGGGAAATCATATTTCCTTTAAAAGCATATGAGGAGGCATAGCAATGGAAAAAGGAAAATTGTTTGGTATCGGTGTGGGTCCGGGGGACTCGAAGCTTTTGACTGTGAAAGCGGTGGAGGCCATTCAGTCTGCCGACATGATCATCACGCCGAAGACGGAGAAGAAGGAAGGGTCTGTGGCTTTCAATATCGCGAAGCCATACATCCCGGAGACTGTAGAAATTCTCCCCATGGTATTCCAGATGAATAACGACATGGATGCGGTCAACAAGCAGTGGGAAGAAAATCGTAAGCTTATCCAGGAAAAGCTGGACGAAGGGAAGAATCTGGTATTCCTCACCTTGGGCGACCCGATGCTCTACAGCACCTATATGTATATTTTCAATGAATTCAAAGACTCTGACGTATACAAAGTAGAAACCATCCCGGGCATCCCCGCATTCCTGGGCATCGCGTCCTACATCGGCCTGCCTGTGACAGAGTGGGAAGAGAATGTGCTCATCATCCCGGCTACCGCTGACCATGAGAAATTCGACCAGGCTCTCGCGGCCGCAGACAATGCTGTCATCATGAAGGTGTACAAGAGCTTTGCTTTCGTACAGGAAGAACTTCGTAAGCACCACATGCTGCAGCGCTCGGTGATGGTATCCCGCGCGGGACTGCCGGATGAAATCGTGATCCGTGACATCGGAAGTCTGCCGGCCGATTACCAGCCGAATTATCTCTCCACCATTATTGCAAAAAAGGATAAATAATTATGGAACATATCGCTCGTCCGCGTATTGTCATAGCCGGGACAAATAGCGGGGTAGGGAAAACGACGATTGTCACCGGCCTCCTTTCTTATTTTCACTCCAAAGGCCTCTCCGTGCAGCCATTCAAAGTGGGACCGGACTACATCGACCCGGGCTTCCACGGCAAGGCTGCCGGGCGCAGCTCCTACAACCTGGACACCTGGATGACGCCGCCGGAGCGCCTGGCTCCGACCTTCGCGTCCCTCTCCAAGGGCGCGGATATTTCCATCGTCGAAGGGGTCATGGGCCTCTACGACGGTGGGGCGAATGGCATCAGCTCCACCGCAGACATCGCGAAGAAGCTTCATGCGCCGGTGATCCTGGTGCTGGACTGCAAGTCCGTGGGCTACAGCATCGCCGCTACCGCCCTGGGCTTTCGCGAATACGACCCGGACGTCTACATCGCCGGAGTCATCCTGAATCGCTTGGGCACTGACCGCCACGAAGCCATGGTGCGGGAAGTGATGGAAAAAATCCACATGCCTGTCATCGGTGCCTTCCACCGAGACGACAGTTTGCAGACACCGGAGCGCCACTTGGGCCTCACGCCGGTGACGGAAATCGAGACTGAGGAAATCATCCGTCACATGGGCGAAGCTGCCGGGAAATGGGTGGACACCGAGGCGCTCCTGGAAATCGCCAGAAGCGCGCCGCTCCTGGACACCGAAGAGGCGGGCGGCAAAGCAGCGGAGAAAAAAGTCCGCATCGGCGTGGCCAGAGACGAAGGATTCTCCTTCTACTATCCTGCCAGCCTCGAAGCCTTGGAGCGACTGGGCGCCGAGCTCGTCGATTTCAGTCCGCTCCGAGATAAGGAAATCCCCGATGTGGATGGACTCATCTTCGGCGGCGGCTTCCCGGAAATGTTCCTTCATGAGCTGGAAAATAATATTTCCATGAAAGAATCCATCCGTGCAGCCGCGAAAAAAGGCATGCCGGTCTACGCCGAATGCGGCGGCCTCATGTACCTTTGCGAAAAGATCCAAGGCTTCGACGGCGAAACCTACGACATGGCAGGCCTGGTGCCCGGCATCTGCGAAATGCAGAAAAAGCTGCAGCGCGTGGGCTACGTCACAGGGAAATGCCTCCGAAAGAGCGTCATCGCCGATGAGGGCGACACCCTGAAGGGCCACGAATTCCATTTCTCTACCCTCGCATGCGGAGACGATTTCCCCTGGGCCTACAGCCTCCAGGGCACGCGCCAGAAGGCGGGCCACCTGGAAGGATACGCCAAAGACAATGTGCTGGCCAGCTACCTGCACCTCTCCTTCGACGGCAACCCGAAGGCCGCCGAGAAGTGGATCGCCTCCTGCGCCATCTTCAAAGAAAAGAGAGGTGAATGACATGCGTGTGCAGAATGGACTGGTCCTCATCAATACAGGCACCGGCAAAGGCAAGACCACCGCAGCCCTGGGCACCGCCGTCCGCGCCTGGGGAGACGGGCAGAAAGTCCTGATCCTCCAATTCATCAAAGGCGGCTGGAAATACGGCGAGCTCGAAGCCATCAAAGCCCTGGGCGAGGTGAATGGAAATATAGAAATCCGCCCCATGGGCGACGGCTTCGTCTTCCATAACAAGGACAAGGAAGAAGAAGCCGAGTACCTCCGCAAAAAAGAACTGGCCAAGAAAGCCTGGCACATGGTGGAAGAAGAAGTGGCAAGCGACAAGTGGGACCTCATCGTCCTAGATGAAATCAACTACGCCATCCACTTCGATATGGTAGACGTCTCCGTAGTGGCAGACCTCATCAAGCACCGCCCGCCGAGGCTGAACATGATTTTGACTGGCCGCTACGCCAGAGAAGAACTCATCGACCTAGCCGACACCGTCACCGAGATGACCCTCGTGAAGCATGCCTTCCAAAAAGGTATACGGGCCAGGAAGGGAATAGAATTTTAAGACAGGAAAGAGAAGGAGCCGAAAGGCTCCTTTTTTTGATGCAAGCCCTCTTCTTTGAAGAGGGTGCCTGTAGGGCGGGTGATGATCTTTGGCGTATCTCCTTCCTTTGGAAGGAGGGGGACCGCTTGCGGTGGAGGTTGGCTGGCTTTCAGCAATCAAGGCGCGTTTGGCTTCTATCTAAATTTTGCATGCATGACGCTATCGCTATGTTACTCATTTGGTGATAGCTAAATGAAAACAAAGCTGACGTGAAAATCAAACGCGTCCCGACTACCGACCACCGACTACCGACTACTTAAACCGATAGCGTAAAAAATATTTATCCCCAAACCGTGTAAATCCTCACCGCC